>JAOABT010000539.1 GCA_026418215.1 Clostridia bacterium
CTGTAGGTGACACTCACCTTCTTGCCGTCGGGTGCCCATAAAAAGCCGTAATCTCGCCCTACAACCTCATAGGTTCGGAGCACCTTATTTTCTTTTTGATCTTTTAGTGCAACCTCATAGATACCCTTATCAGAGTCAATGCGACCTATCGTGCTATAATGCCCGTCAGGGGAGAGCGCCTCTGTAAGATCACCAGTGGTTTCAGCAGCGTTGGTGCTATCCGGCGGGTTGGGGGTGGTGCTATCCGATGATTTTGTAGTGGTACTATCCGATGAATTTGTAGTGGTACTATCCGATGAATTGGGGCTGGTGCCACCCGACGATGACGGCGCGGTGCTTTCTAACACCTCTTGCGCGGTACTTGAAGGGGCAGCTGCCGGAACAGCCTTCTGACCGCAGGCTGGCAGTATAGCTAAGGTAAGCATCAAAAGAATAAGGATCAATAGTCTCTTTATCATATAACCTCACTAAATGCGCAATCGCTTAACTGGTCCATCGTTGTTTTACATCGACGATGCGATGGACGCGTTATCGGTACTTAGGTGTACCGCTCAGGGAGCTAGACATCAAAGCTCCTCGTATTTTGTAAACGTATAAGGCTCAGAAAGCATTTCAGAAATGCAGGACCGCCACCTTTTAAAATGCTCTGTCTCCCGGTGGAGTAGCTGATCTTCTGGTGATTTGTATCGTTCAACAAACAAAAAGCGGGAGGGATCATCCTGCTGCTGCAAAACCTCGAATCCCAGAACCCCCGGTTCGAGCCGACTGTTTTGGGCGTTATCCATAGAGGCTTTCTTGAATGCCTCTATGCTTAAATCCTTGATATGAAAATGAACATGTACTCTCATGCTATTCTCCATTCTATCGATTTATCATCCCTCTTAAGTAAGTTAATACCGATAACACAAACAGATACCTTAAAAACTCACAGGGACTTAGTCGATTTCCAAAAGCTCTTCCACAATCTCAGTTGCCCTTTTAACAAGCTTAGGGCATATCGTTCTGAAAACTCCCGATTCTCTGGCTTTTGCGAGCTCTCCGCTCATGCTGATGTCGTAGGGCAGGAGGTCCTTGCAGGCAATGGAGCCAAATTCAGCCGTAAAGCGCTTGTTAAATTCCCTCACGAGAGCGTAGGTCTTGTCCCGGGCAGCATTGTCCTCGGGTTCGTGCTTACCGTATTTCAGCCCGATTAACATGAAGGCGCCGGTCACTGCGCCGCAGGTCCCGCCAATGCAGCCCATGCCGCTTCCGAAGGCGCACGCTGTCTTTAGGGCTGTTTTCATATCCAAGCCCATTTCCTCGCAGTGTGACGTAAAAACGGCCTGTGCACAATTAAACCCGCTGTCAAAAATCTCCGTTGCTTTTTCTGATCCTCTACTCATTATGATGCCTCCCCTTTCTTTCCATTGATACTGCTGATTACTGCTATGCCGGCTGTTTCATGAGGTTGTTTTCATTTACTATCGATAGAGATATCCTGTCAGCTCGCCAAGGGGGGCTCGCTAGACGGAGGTTCAGTATCTAAGGCTAGGCGGGCCGTAAGGTGCCCTCGCTTATTTGAGTGTGTAATGGTAGACCCTTTCATAGTGCTTGTTGATACAGATATCCGCTTCCTTTGAAGTCAGATTGTAAACCACAGACCACTGGGTTCTGTCAGGAATTTGAACCTTGGCTAAAAGCGCCATGGCCTCCTTTTCTGAAATGACGCCGTTTGTTTCACTAAGCTTGGCATCCACTCCGTTATAGCGGTCGAATTCCGTATAGCCTTCGCCCACATTCATGTCCTTATACAGGATAAAATTTGAGGCAATCTGATAGTCTTTCTTGGGCTCAATAATCTGGAGCGCATTGTCCATAAACTCTACGACCACCGACTTTCCTGTGGCATCCGCGATAAGGTAATGGCACTCCACCTTGCCTGAGAAATAGTAGTTGTATTGTTTGAGGAGCTGAACAGCCTCATCAACGCTTGCTGCCTTATCGAGAACGAGCCGGATGGCAGTGGTGGTGTTAAGCGTGATTTTGCCGGGGTCCTTGGGCGGCTGTGCGTAGGGAACGGCCAAAAGGGCCATGGTTACGCCTTTCTCATTGATACCGTCGAAGGCAAGGTAGGGAGCGGCTAGGGTCAGGAAGCTGTTAAGCCCCAGAGGCTTGGGAAGGTTTTCAGCGGTGTAGCCTGCAAAGGCCAGATTCACCATGGAAATAGACGCATAGCCGTTCTTGGGCTTCGTTTTAAGAAGCAGCGATGGAGCAAAGTCGAAATCAAAGTTTCTTCCGAAAACAGTATCGCCGGCGCTGTTTTTTGCCCTGAACGCCGTGCAGCCTGCGTCGGTGATATTGAGGTTAATTGGAAGGCCTTTTAAAAGGCGCTTGGTGACGAATTTCTCGATATCTTTATCGGTTTTTGCGCCTACCTTGAGAAAATCGTCAAAGCCGTAATCTCCCGAATAGGTCATGGTATAGAAGGGGTAGCTGTCGACCTTCTTTAAGGATGAAAGGGTTTTAATTTCATTGAAGAACAGGACGATGCCTGCAACAACCACGAGTACAATGAGGGCACCTAAGCCCAAGCCCATTCTTTTAAGCCACTTTTTCATGAGACCTCCAAAGTCAAATCTACATTTAAGGATTATATGGAAAGACCAGCTGCTGCTTGGCCTGGAATTCCTTGAGCTCAACGATCAGGCCGTTGTTGTCAAATACCACCCACGTCACACCGTTGAAGCCGCTTGTAACGCCCTCATACAGACATTCGAAGTACCATTCGCAGACAAGGCTGTCGCCATTCTCAATCACGCGGGTGATATCCCATTTGAGGACCTTGCCGTGTAAATTCCAATCAAGGAACCATTTTTGAATAGCGTCCAAGCCCTTGTAAGCCGGGCCGTGGGATTCAACATAAAGCGCTTCAGGGGAAAGCACCTCTGCAAGGACGGTGCAGTCGTTATCAAGCCAAGAC
>JAOABT010000559.1 GCA_026418215.1 Clostridia bacterium
CTCCAAGGGCGAGGGGCATGCCTGGAACTTGGTGAGCATCAACGGGAAGTATTATCAGCTCGACGTCACCTGGGATGATCCCATTATGGCTGATGGCTCGCATGCCCTTTACCATCACTACTTTAATCTGACCGATGCCGATATGGCTCTGGACCATCAATGGAATAAGGCTGATTATCCTTCCTGTACGGCCACTGACTCCAATTATTTTGTAGTCAACAAGCTCCTGGCCCAAAGCCAGAACGATTTCGTCAACCTTGTTGTTGACCGGGTCGAGCAAGGCGCCAGTGAGGTTTCGGTAAAAATCGTAAACTTTGTCACCAGCGGTTTTGATTACGAGATGGCCACAACCCTGGCCTTCGACCGTTTGAACCGGGGTGGAAGCTACAGCGTGAATGATATCCAGGGAATCGTGGATATCTCCTTTCAATGAAAGACTGTGGGAAAGTCGGGCGGGTTATGTTACAATGAGTTTTGTATGCCTAACAAAAGCTGACACGGGGTGTTTTGTTTGTATTTAAAGACCTTAGAAATACAGGGATTCAAATCCTTTGCGGATAGAACCGTACTCCACTTTAATAAAGGCCTGACCTCGGTTGTAGGGCCTAACGGCAGCGGCAAGAGCAATATTGCAGACGCCGTCCGTTGGGTATTGGGCGAACAAAGCGCCAAAACCTTGCGCGGAGGCAAGATGGAGGATGTCATCTTTGCCGGTACCCAGCACAGGAAACCGGTGGGCTTTGCAGCCGTCACCATTACCATTGACAATTCCGATAAGCTCCTGCCTATTGATTTTACAGAGGTCACTGTTTCCCGCCGTATGTACCGCTCGGGTGAGAGCGAGTATTACATGAATAAGACCCAGTGCCGCTTGAAGGACATCCAGGAGCTTTTCATGAATACCGGTGTGGGCCGCGAGGGCTATTCCATCATCGGTCAGGGACGAATTGATGAAATTCTGAGCTCAAGGTCCGAAGAGCGCAGGCTTGTTTTCGAGGAAGCCGCAGGTATTACCAAATATAAGGCAAGGAAGCGCGAGGCTGAGCGCAAGCTAGAGAACACGCGCCAGAACCTGCTTCGCATCAATGACATCCTTTCTGAGCTGGAGAGCCAGATCGGCCCCTTGGGCCAGCAGGCTGAAACCGCCAGACGCTACATAGAGCTCAGCAATGAGCTGAAGGGCATAGAGGTCAGCCTGTTTTTGGACACCATCGACAAGCTCAAAATCAGGATGGAAGAGGTAGAAGGCCAAACCGTAACCCTCAGGGAACAAATCGATGAGGAAAACCGCAGAATAGAGAATATCAAGAACAAAAACCGTAGTAAGAATGAGAGCCTGGAGAAGCTTAAGACGGAGCTCGACGAGCTGCGCAACGTCATTCACGGGCTCGATACCGATATAGAAAAAAATGAAGGTCATGTGAGGCTTTGTGAAGAAAAGATCAATCACCTGACCTCCAATAACGAGGGCTTTGGCGAGGATATCCAATCCATCCGCGAGCGTGTCATCCAGCTTGATGCCGATGTTGAAAAGAAGAACAAGCGTATGGTTCAGCTCGCCCGTGACGCCGAGCACTTTGCAAACCTCTTGAAGGAAGCCGAGGAGAGGCTTCAGGAGATTGTTGCCCGTTTGGATGAGGGTGAAAGGCATGTTGAGGATGCCAAACAGGCCATCATGGACAAGCAGGACGTTCTGTCCGACTCCAAGATCCGCTTGAATAACTATAAGAACGACACGGAGAACTTCAAGCAGCTCAAGAAGAGGCTGGAGGATGAAATCCGTCAGGCTGTGCTTGAGAAGGACCGCGAGAATATGCAGAAGGAGGACCTCGACGCTTCCTTAAGGAAAACCCGTGAGGACATCACGCAGTCTAAAAATGCCATTCAAGAGCTTGAGCTTAAAAAGCAGGAGGGGCAGAAGGCTTATCAAGGGCTCAAAACCAAACAGGAGAACCTCCGCAGGGAAGCCCACGGCTTGGAGTCCCGCCATAAGGTGCTCTCAGACATGGAAGAGAGCATGGAGGGCTACAGTCATAGTGTTAAGGCCATCATGCAGGCCTGCCACGAGAACAGGGCCATGGGACAGGGCATACACGGCGCTTTGGCTCAGTTGGTTTCGGTTGACGAGAAATATGAAACGGCTGTGGAAACCGCGCTGGGCGGTGCGCTTCAGAACATCGTCACAGAGGATGAATTTGCAGCTAAAAGGGCCATTGAATATTTAAAGAATAATCGTTTGGGACGCGCAACCTTCCTACCCATGACCTCGGTCAGGGGCAGGGCCCTTGAGCCCGCGCTACTCAACAGGGCTCAGAACATGAAAGGCTTTTTAGGCCTGGCATCTGATAAAATCAGCACCGATTCTAAATTCGAGGGCATTATCCTAAACCTTCTCGGAAGAACGGTTGTCGTCGATAACATGGATTCTGGTATAGCCATGGCTAGGCAGTTCGACTACAGCTTCCGTATTGTAACGCTGGATGGCGAGCTTTTGAATGCAGGCGGCTCCATGTCAGGCGGAAGCACAGGGCACAAATCGGCAAGCCTAATTAGCAGAAACCGTGTCATTAAGGAGCTGGAGGAAGAGCTCAAGATTCTTAAGGAGCAGCAAAAAACGGTGGATGCCGAGTTAATCTCCGCAGAAGGGCTCCTGAAAGAGGTTCAGCAGACTTTAGAGACCCAACAGAAGATTCTTTCGGACCTAGAGCTTACCCGCCTCCGTGATGAAAGCCATGTGGCACGCATTCTGGACAATATCCGAAAGCTCGTGGCCAGGATGGACCTTCAAAAGCAGCAAAACAGCGAGATTGACCGACAGATGGCTCAGGTTCAGGCCGAGGCCGATAAGGAAAACCAACGGGCCCGTGTGATTGAAGAAGAGATTCTGGCCCTTAAGGAGCAGGTGCAGGCCCATCAGACCCGAAACAAGGATGAACAGGCCAAACGTGACGAGCTCCATACCGACATCAATGACTACAAGGTTTCTGTTAATTCCGTTATCGAGAGCAAACAAAGCGTCACCGAGCAGATTAATCTCCTTCTTGAGGAGAAGAATAATATCCAGGCCAACCTTGCCAAGCGTGAGGCGGAGAAAAAACGAAACATCGAGAAAATTGCCGAGCTCAAGGCAGAGATTGAAGGCATACATGAGCGCATTACCCGTTTAAAGGAAGAAAAAACTGGCAGGGAGCTCAAGGCCGAGGGCATCTCCGATGAGGTCAAGGTTCTTGAAGAAGAGCTCTCAGGCATGCTGGACAAGGTCACAGCCCATAATAATACCATCCTTGCTCTCCAGGAAGAGCAGGGCCGCATCGAGGCCAGAAAGGCCAAGATGGAAAGCGAGCTTGAAACCGTTCAGAACAAGCTTTGGGATGAGTATGGACTGACCTACGGAAATGCTTTAAGCTTCAAGTGTGAGATACAGAACCTGAGATCAACCCAGGGCCGTATTAATGAGCTCAAGAGTGAAATCCGCGAACTGGGGCCCGTCAACGTAGCAGCTATTGAGGACTACGCCAAGAC
>JAOABT010000595.1 GCA_026418215.1 Clostridia bacterium
AGATGTGTATAAGAGACAGATTATAACCTGGTCAAAAAGTGTGCGCCTTCTTATGCAGAAGTGATGCTTCCCGGCAATAAGGCTGCGATCATCGCAAGCAGGATCGCCTATATGCTCGATCTAAAAGGTCCCAGCATGGTTATCAATACGTCCTGCTCATCGTCTCTTGTCGCTTTACACTTGGCATGTCAGGGTATAAGGAATAGAGAATGCGACATGGCAATCGCAGGAGGCGTAAAGATTTCTTTATTGCCTTTAAAAATGGGCAATGGCATAGGCGTTGAATCCTCGGACGGAAGGACGAGGGCTTTTGACGATGGTTCGGACGGAACAGGTGTAGGCGAAGGTGTGTTCACTGTTTTATTAAAACCTTTAGCGCAAGCAATAAAAGACAGGGACAATATTTATGCTGTTATCAAGGGCAGCGCTTTGAATCAGGATGGCAGGTCGGTGGGGATAACAGCACCGAGTCCCTCCGCCCAAGAAGATGTAATCATACAAGCCTGGAAGAATTCCGGCGTCGATCCTGAGACGATCACCTATATTGAGGCTCATGGAACAGGCACCAAGCTTGGTGATCCAATAGAATTTGAAGGAATCCAAAGGGCTTTCAGCAGATATACAAACAGAAAAAGTTTTTGTGCCATCGGTTCTGTCAAAACAAACATTGGGCACTTGGATAATTTAGCTGGGCTGGCAGGCGTTCTGAAGATGGTTTTATCACTCAAGCATAAAGAATTACCGCCATCATTACATTACCAAAAACCCAATAGAAAGATCAATTTCGAAGATTCCCCGGTCTATGTGAATGATAGATTGCAAAAATGGAAGCCAGATGGATTTCTGCTGAGATGCGGCGTTAGCTCCTTTGGCCTCAGCGGGACAAACTGCCATGTTATCCTTGAAGAAGCTCCAGAGATCAATATAAACAGGGTAACCCAGGATCATGAACCCAATATATTAACATTGTCCGCCAAAAGTAAGAGTTCTCTTCAAGAATTGATTAAACAGTATGCTGAGTTTTTGAAATCAAACAATCCTATCGAATTTGATGACATCTGCTATACAGCAAACACCGGCAGGGGGCATTATCCTTATAGGCTGGCCATTCACGCGATGGATATGGATGATTTGAAAGATAAGCTGCAAAAGGTAAATGAGTCCGGTGATTGCCAATTGGCAGTTAACGGTGTTTACTATGGCGAAATAAAAAATAATCGTGCTGAAGAAATTGCGGCTGCTGATTTAGAGGCACAACAAACCATCTCATATTATGAAAAGCATGGCTTAAGAAACGATGTATTTCTAAATAAAATATGCAGCTTGTATTCAAAAGGCGCGCATATTCACTGGAATGAGATTTATAAAGGTGAAAAGTTAAAAAGGCTAAGCTTGCCGACTTATCCCTTTGACCAAACAAGGTGCTGGGTAGATTTGGATAAGGCGGTACCAAATGAGCCTTGGCGTGAAGCTAAAGATGATGACATGCTATATACCATAGGTTGGGA
>JAOABT010000018.1 GCA_026418215.1 Clostridia bacterium
GGTGGTAGGTGACTAATGCAAGATAAACAGCTGGAATACTTACGCTGAGTATGACCGAAATATTTCTGATCAAGCGATTAAAGGAAGCAAAAATGAAGTTGTTGTAATAGTCTTCGTTGGCCTGAGCGCTTTCAGCCATGATGTAGGGTACAGTCAGAACAAAGGGGCTTCCGTCAACAAAAATGGCGATGCGGCCTTCGAGTATTTTACCGGCGGCAATATCAGGTCTTTCGGTATTCCCTACCGTTTCAAAGGGTGAAAACGGGTTGTCACGTATAAGCTCCTGCAAATATCCCGAATCCAGGACAGCATCAATTTCGATGCTCTTAAGACGCTTCTTAAGCTCGGTCAAAATTTGTTCAAGTGCAATTCCCTCAATATAGCAAAGGCCAATTTTAGTCTTGCTCTGGGTGCCGATCTCCATGAACTCAATGCTGAGATTAGGGTTTTTAAGCTTTCTCCGAACAAGTGAGAGGTTGATCATGATAGATTCTGTAAACCCCTCGCGCGGCCCCCTGACAACCTTGGAAGCCTCAGGCTCGGTAATGGCGCGGGTTTGCCAGCCCTTAGAGTAGATGATCAGGGCCTCGTCATACCCCTCCACAAGAAAGAGCGTATCTCCATAAATGACCTCAAGCACGATCTCCTGGAGATCGTTAAACTTTTTAATCTGATTGGCCACTATAACCTTGTTCTGGAGCTCATCCAATAGGTTCTGGTCGTCGATACAATTACGAAGGTCGCTTCTTAAAATGGGCTGAATAATATTTTCATTAATGACCTCGGTATTAATCATGCCATCAAAATAAAAAATGGCGCATTTGGCTGCTGGCAGATACCTGTTTTCAAATGTCCTGAGAATAAAGGTTGCATCGTTTTTGAAGATACTGCAAAAGAGCTTGATATTGTCCTCGAGACTTTTCGAAAGGCGCTTGTTTCTCAAATCAGGCTGTTTGCCCTCAGCCTGTTTGGCGTCTTCACTCGTCTCATTCGAAATGTCTTGACTGCCCCCTATCTTTTGACTATTCTTTTGGCGGCTGTCTTGCTCTTTTTTAGTGTTCACATTGTTCTGTGGATCGGAACGATTCTTGTGTGCGACTT
>JAOABT010000029.1 GCA_026418215.1 Clostridia bacterium
CGTCAGGATAGTCTGGGCAATTCTGCGGGTGTCACAGGGTATCATTTCGCCGTTTTCAATACAATGCTGCAGGATGGCGGATAACGAAACGATTTCCTTTTGTGTGATCTTACGATACATCTCTGAGAAGAGAGGTACGAGCTTCTGTACGCTGTCAATACTCAGCTGATTGAGGTTTAGTGCACGCTTTATGTAGGTGTACCGCTGTATGAGATAGGTCGTGACCTTATCCTTACAGCCCGGAACCTTGTCGACCTCGCTAAAAACCTTGGTTATGAAATCATCAGCTTCGAAAAAGATAACCTCTGTATAGATGCTTTCCTTATTCTTGTAGTAATAGTACAAGGAAGCCTTGTTAAGGCCCACCATTTTACCGATGTCGTCCATGGTTGTTTTTTCATAGCCGTACCGCGAAAAGCAGGAGCTGGCGGCCTTCAATATATCCCTTTTTTTTTATCTTGAGTATCCATGATACCTCCTGAAGCTGCATTCTATCTATCAAACATTTTATATTGTTGTTTGAAAGTTTGTCAATACAAACTTACATATTTACACCATCGGCAAAAGGTAGAATAATAATGGTATAAATTGACCCAAAGGAGGATAGCCCTGGTTTAAGGGAAAGCTTTATGGAGACAAAAAATTCGCTAAATTGGAAAATGGTTAAGATTGTACCTGCAGCCATCATTCTAGCTATTGTAGGGATTATTTTGATATCCCTTAACTACTTAACCAACAAAGATGCAGAGGGCTTGCTTCGCACAGGCAGCGTTGAGATAAAAGCCATGTATGGAGGCACTTTCAGTTACAAGGACATAGCATCCATCGAGCTTAGAGATATACTTCCTGAAGTTACCGAGAAGACAAACGGGGCTTGGCTCGGAGATAACAAAAAAGGGTACTTTACGGTTACCGGGCTCGGAGAATGTCTCTTGCAGGTACAGACAAACCAAGGGCCCTTCATCTTTGTGAAGCTGCCGGATAAGTACCTCATCATGAATTATGCCGATTCAAAGAAAACGGAAGCGGTCTACAACGGGCTTTTGAAGGGCTGGCAGGGGCAATAGTGAATAGTGGATATTGGCGATAGTGGCAGACAGGCTCATACGGCAGATAAATTCATATAGGCAGAGAACCTCATTCATTACAGGTTTTGGTAACTGCCGTCCGTATAGGTAAGTCCTTTTACTACACCCCAACGGGGCTAAGGTAAAAGGGCTTTTTGAGGTTATTCTTGAGGAATATGAACTAAACAGAGGACAGACGATACGAGTAAATTTTTGCCTACTATTCCTATAGGAAAAAATATAATAATTTCGTTCTACCTATTGACAGACGGGTGGGGATAGGATTACAATCAAAATAACATATAAAACATATATGAATACTATGGAATGAAACAACAGTGAATAGAATCATGAGGAGGTCAATTTTATGGCGAAGATTGCAAAGAACCTTACAGATTTGATTGGAAATACCCCCCTGCTGGAGCTGTCCAATTACAACAGCTCAAAGAACCTGGAAGCAAGAGTTCTGGCTAAGCTGGAGTACTTTAATCCGCTGGGAAGTGTTAAAGACAGAATTGGTTATGCTATGATCAAGGATGCAGAAGATAAGGGGCTTATTAATAAAGATACCGTAATTATAGAGCCTACAAGCGGCAATACGGGTATTGCTCTTGCCTTTGTAGCCGCAGCAAAGGGCTACCGCCTGATTCTCGCGATGCCAGAAACCATGAGCGTTGAAAGAAGAAACCTTTTGAAGGCTCTTGGTGCTGAGCTCATTCTCACTCCTGGTCCGGACGGGATGGGCGGTGCCATTAAAAAAGCAGAGGAGCTCGCAGCTCAAACCCCTCATTCGTTTATTCCCCAGCAGTTTAAGAATCCCGCAAACCCTGAGATTCATAGAAAGACTACTGCAGAAGAAATTTGGAGAGATACCGACGGCGAAGTGGATATTATCGTTGGCGGTGTGGGTACAGGCGGCACCATCACAGGCGTTGGTGAGGCATTAAAGGCCAAGAAGCCCAGTGTGCAGGTTATTGCCGTTGAGCCCTTTGATTCGCCGGTATTGTCCGGTGGACCCAAAGGCCCCCACAAGATTCAAGGCATCGGTGCGGGTTTCATACCTGATATCTTCAACAAGGACATTGTGGATGAAATATTCAAGGTGAAGAACGAAGAGGCTTTTGACACCGCAAGAAAGCTATCCAAAACCGAGGGCCTTTTAGTAGGTATCTCTTCGGGCGCTGCGGCCTTTGCGGCAACAGAGATAGCCAAGAGACTTGAAAACAAGGGCAAGACCATTGTTGTGGTTCTTCCCGATACGGGCGAAAGATATCTGTCCACACCGCTCTTCCAGGAAGCATAAGGCCTTCAAGCATAAATGAAGCGGGAGGTTAATAGTGGCAAAACCTCCAAGTAAGAATGAACCCTTAAAGTTTAAAGGCTAAAAGAAAGGCCAAACCTAAAACGCTAAATGTGAGATAAACCTCCAATCCTGCAAAGGCGCAGTATTCTAGCAAAGGTGACTTTGCGGGATTTTTATACCTTCCTGATATCCTAGTATTCTGATTGGATATTAAATATTTATTTGGAAAAAGTATTGACAGATACGGGCCGAGGTCTTAAAATTAATATAACTTACTATACATATAAAAATACTATGGATTAAGATTAAAGGGGAGATAAGTCTCCCCTTCCCTTAAGACATAAACCCGAGTAAAGCGATAAGAATACTAATTTTGGAGGATGCCATCATGTCAGGTCAGAATGAATTGTTCAAGAAGCTTTCAGATGCAGTGGTCAGCATGGAAGAGGACGAAACCAGGAGCCTTTCCGAAGAGGTGGTTTCCCAGCAGCTTGATGCTTACGAGGCAATCGATCAGGGCCTGGCAGACGGCATGGCGCGTGCCGGACAGCTGTTTGAAGAGGAAGAATATTTCATTCCCGAGCTTCTTATGTGTTCCGATGCCATGTACGCAGGACTTGAGGTTTTAAAGCCCCATGTTAAATCTGAAGCGACGGGCGAAAAACACAAGGTGGTCATTGGCGTTATCCAGGGTGATACACACGACATCGGCAAGAACCTGGTCAAGATTATGCTTGAAACCTCGGGCTTCGAGGTCTACGATCTGGGTCGTGACATCCCGCCCGAGAAGTTCGTTGAAAAGGCCCAGGAAACCCATGCCGATATCATTGCGCTGTCCACACTCATGACAACCACTATGGACGGGATGGCTGAAGTTATCAGAATCTTAGGCCAGCAGGGCATCCGCGACAAATACAAGGTCATGATTGGCGGCGGTCCTATTTCACAGGGCTTCGCCGATAAAATCGGGGCCGATGGCTATTCCATAAACGCGGCGGATGCCGTAAGGCTGGCTCGCCGCCTGACTGGGGGTGCAGCCTAAATGCATGGAGACCAAATGACACCCCTGGAAAGGCTGACAGCCTACGGCAAAGGCCAGCCCATAGACCGGTTGCCTTGTGTGCCCATTGTGGGGAACACAGCTGCAAGGGTCATCGGAGCAAAGATATCCGAGTTCAAGGGCGACGGACCGCTCATCGCAAAAGCCCATATCGAGGCCTACAAGCTGTTTAAGTACGACATCATCCGCATTTTTACCGATTTATATACCCAGGCAGAAGCCATGGGCGCCAAGGTTCACTATCCCGAGGACGAAACAGCCTACCTTGCAGCACCGGCTATCACCGACATCGCTAAGATAGACAGATTAAGCCCCGCGGACCCCTATCGTGACGGAAACCTGCCTCACCATCTGGAGGCTATGAAAATAGCTGTCGAGGCTGTGGGAAAAGAAGTTACCGTGACCGGAGCCGTCACCTGCCCGTTCACTAATGCCTCCTTTTTAGTCGGAGCTGAAACGCTGGTTCGCCTGCTTCTTAAAAATCCCGAGGCCGTACATAAGCTATGCGAGCTTTCACTAGAGACAAATTTACGATATACAAAAGCTATTATTGATGCGGGCTGCACACCGAGCCTCACAGATGCCATGTCGTCGTGCACGGTCATCAGCCCCAAGCAATTCAAGGAGTTTTCGTATCCCTACTTAAAACGCTTGATCGACTATATCCATTCAAGAGGAAAGGCTGTCACCCTTCATATCTGTGGCAAGACCAACAAGATATGGGACCTCATGGTAGAAGCGGGGGCTGACTGCCTTTCTATCGACAATGATGCAGACCTTCTCGAAGCAAAGCTCAAGGTAGGCGGCATGGTCCGCCTGATGGGCAATGTCAAGCCCTCTGAGGTTATGCTGGAGGGCACCGGGGAAGATGTCCGGAATGCTGTGATTGAGGGCATTCGAAAGGCCCATGACAACCCGAAGGGGTATATTGTTGCATCGGGTTGCAGCCTCCCCACTGAAACACCTTTTAAGAACATTCACACCATGCTGGATACTGTCCGAGAGATTGGCTATCCGGTGAGGCTCCCTGAATAACAGCCTTTATCAGCATCAAGGAAAGAGGGATCAAGAGTGGCAAGCATCAGTCCAAAGGAAAGAATACTGAGAGTATTAAATAAAAAAAGCGTGGATCGACCTCCCGTGGTTTGCCCTGGCGGCATGATGAACGCAGCCATTGTGGATGTCATGAATAAAACGGGGCACACACTACCCGAGGCCCATCACGAAAATAGCCTTATGGCGGCGCTTTCCCACGATGTTCACAGCTTCACAGGCTTTGAAAACTTCGGAATCCCCTTTTGCATGACCGTGGAGGCAGAGGTTTTAGGAAGCGAGATCAACTTTGGCACGCTAGCCTGTGAGCCAAAGATCGAAAAGGAAGTCTTTAGCTCGGTTTCGGCCGTTGAGTACCGGAGTATCGATGAGGTCCTCAAAAAAGGAAGAATCGAAACAGTGATTCAGGCTGGCTACCGGCTTTCCAGGCAGTATTCCGATGTTCCGGTCATTGGAAACCTTACAGGACCTATCAGTACAGCCGCTTCCATTGTTGACCCGATGCCCTACTTAAAAGAGCTTCGGAAGGATAAGGACAATGCCCACCGGGTTATGGACTATGTGACAGAATTCTTAATCCGATACGCTCAGCTGATGATCGACAACGGCGCCTCTCTCATTTCTATAGGCGACCCAACGGCAACAGGTGAAATTCTGGGGCCCAAAATGTTTGAGGAATATGCCGTAAGGTATCTCAACAAGCTCATTGAAGGAATCCATGCAGCGGGTGCGCCGGTTATCGTCCATATTTGCGGAAACATGAACACCGTCAAGCATCTTATTCCCAAAATCCATTCCGACGCCATCAGCACCGATGCCCTGGTCAACCTAAAGCTCTTGAAGGAAGAATATCCGGGCCTTACGACCATGGGAAACTTAAGTACCTACTTGTTGGAGTTTGGTACGCCCGACAGAGTCTCAAGCCAAACAGAAAGGCTGGTCAACGAGGGTATCGACATTATCTCACCGGCCTGCGGGCTCAGCACCTCATCTTCTTTAGACAACATTCAGGCACTCACTCAAACGGTTAAGGAGCGATAACACAGCGTGGCACAAGTAACCTTTTTGCCCCAGCACAAAAGCATACAGGTTTCGGAGGGCACCACCATCCTGAAAGCGGCACGTCAGGCGGGCATTGTCATCGAGTCCCCCTGTAATGGCGCGGGTACCTGCGGAAAGTGCAAGGTCCGGCTTGATCAGGAATCTTTAAAGCATGTGGCTGCATCCGGAAAGCACCAGCTCTCCCGGGAAGAGGAAGAACAGGGCTACGTCTTATCCTGCGAGGCCAAAATCACGGGCGACATCCGGGTCGAGGTCATACAAAAGCAAAAGAATGAAACGCTTAAGATACTTAGCAAGGGTCAGAGCTTTGATATCAGCCTCAAGCCGTACATAAAGAAACGTTATACCGCGAGTGAAAATGAAACCTATATCCTAGCAGGCGAAAGCCCGATTGGAAGTGAGTCCGGGGACACGACAGAAAGCATCTATGGTGTTGTTGTGGATATTGGCACCACAACCCTCGTGGCCTCGCTGGTAAACCTTCATAGCGGCGAGGAGCTTGACACGGCTTCTGCACTCAATCCTCAAGCCGTGCACGCCCAGGATGTCCTTTCAAGAATCAAGTTTGCCTCAGAGGGAGACGGCCTCGAGGTCATGTATTCAAGCCTCATCGATGAGGTAAACGGCATGATCAGAAAGCTCACCCAGAGAACGGGCGTTTCAAAAGACAATATTTATGAGGTTATTTTCAGCGGCAACACCTGCATGCTGCATCTGGCCTCTCATACCAACCCCGAGTCTCTCGGGAAATACCCTTATAATCCGAAAGTAAAGGGTGCTCAATACCATCAGGCAAAGGCTCACCAGCTTGAAATTTCTGAATACGGGCTTATTTACCTGCCGCCCATCATCTCGGCCTATGTAGGAGCGGATATTACCTCGGGGGTTCTGGCTGCCCAGCTTCATGAGAAAAAGGGCATCACCCTGTTTGTGGATATCGGAACCAACGGCGAAATGGTCATAAGCTTCGACGGAAGGCTCTCGGCCACCTCCACTGCCGCAGGACCGGCCTTTGAAGGCATGAATATCACCCACGGCATGAGAGCGGGCGAGGGTGCTATCGAGCTCTTTGAAATCAATGACAAAGCTGAGATAACCCTTCGGGTTATCGGTCAAACCAAAGCCATAGGCATTTGCGGGAGCGGACTTTTAGACATAGTAGGTGAGCTTGTGGCAGCGGGTGTGATCAATAAGAGCGGCAAGTTTATTGACCACGAAACCGGCAGTTTGCCATCAACGCTCAAGGAGCGGCTGGTCAAGCAGGACGGCAAGCTTGTCTTCCAGGTAACGCAGGACGTTTACCTGTCACAGAAGGATGTACGCCAGGTACAGCTTGCCAAGGGTGCGGTTCGGGCAGGCATCGAGTTCCTGCTGGACAGTAAGGGCGTTAAAGCCTCGGATGTAGATAAGGTCCTTATCGCTGGCTCCTTCGGGTACCATTTGCGAGCCAAGAGCCTCATCAACCTCGGACTTCTGCCCAGGGAGTTTGAAGGAAAGATTGATTTTGTCGGCAACACCTCAAAATCGGGCGGGCAGGCCTTTCTATTGAACGAAGAGTATAGAAATCAGATGAAGCAGGTGGTTCAAGAAGTAGAGGTTTTGGAGCTCGCCAATTATAAGGACTTCGACAAGGTTTTTGTCAGGTGTCTGGGATTTTAGCTTAAAGGGTTACCTTTAAATAGAAAGCAGATTAAAGGCGAAAGGTCTTTATCTAAAGGAGAGTGGTAATATGGGCAACGAAAATAAGCATTTGAGTTGCTCCGATTGTGGAGTGCTCAACTGCTATAGAAGGGACAAAAGCTTTCCTGAGTTTTGTTTAACCACCAACACGTCGGAAAAGGAAATCGACAAGATCAATGAGCTCTACCGAAAGGATGAGCTGGTATCAAAGCTTTCCTGTGCAGCCGCCTATATTGAGGGCACGTACTATGGAAAACTTACCCGGGTTGAAGAAATCATCGCCTTTGCCAAGAAAATCGGGGCGAAGAGGATTGGTATTGCAACGTGCATCGGCCTTATGAATGAAGCCAAGATTTTTGCAAAAATTCTGAAAGCCAAGGGGCTTGAGGGCTACAGTGTGATTTGTAAGGTGGGGTCCATTGACAAGACCGAGGTAGGGGTGGAGGATGAGCTCAAAATTCAGAAGGGCTGTCATGAATCCCTTTGCAACCCCATCTTACAGGCAAAGCTTCTCAACAAGGAAAAAACGGATCTCAATGTCATTGTAGGGCTTTGCGTGGGACACGACTCCCTTTTTATAAAATATTCCAAGGCACCGGTCACAACCTTGATCACCAAGGACCGGGTGTTAGGTCACAATCCTGCAGCCGCCCTCTACACCAGCGGCTTTTACTATAAAAGACTTCTGCAGGAAGAAGATAAATGATAACAGGAGGACGATGAAATGATCAAAAAAATAATCGCAGCCATACTGTCGCTCGTGATGCTAACAGTAGTCTTCACAGCATGTGGCAATAGCAAAACAGCCGTAGGAAGCGGCTCACCAAGCGCTTCACAAAGCGCCCAGACCAACACTCCCAAGGAGCTAAAGAAGTTCAATGTGGGTTATCTCCCCTCTACAGGGCATATCCTGTACTTCATTGCACAGGAAAAGGGCTATTTCAAAGAAGAGGGACTTGATACGGAGCTTTTCCAGTTCAATAACTCCGGCGAAGGCATTAATGCCATTCTGGCAGGAAAGCTCGACGCGGGCTCCTTCGGAACAGCGCCGCCGTTGACCTTCATCACAAAGGGCAATGATTTGACCATCTTTGGCGGACAAATGGCCGAGGGCCACGCCATCATCACAAAGCCCGAAAATGCAGAGACCTTTAAGGACATCAAAAACTTCAAGGGCAAGACCATTGCAACTGTAAGACTAGCCACCGGTGACATCGTCTTTCGAGGCGGATTCACAGAGGCGGGCATCGACTGGAAGAAGGATATGACCATCAACGAGCTCGAATCTCCCGCTGCCGTGCTTGAGGCGGTTAAAAAGGGAAGCGTGGATGCCGGTATCGTTTGGACACCCTTCAGAAAAATGGCTGAGGACCAGGGGCTGGTTGTCGTCCAATACAGCGGAGATGTGCATGGAATGTCCAACCACCCCTGCTGCCGTCAGGTGGCTTTAACCGAAAAGCTTAAAGCCAATCCCAGCGACTATGAGCATTTCCTTGCGGCCCTCATTAAGGCCTACAAATTCTATAAGACCAATCAGGCAGAATCCATCGATATTCTTTCAAAATATGTCAAGGTTGACAAGGCCATTCTTGAAAAGGAAACCTACGGCGGACACATCGCCTCTAACCCCGATCCCAACCGTGAAGGTGTAGAGAAGTTCTGGGAATTCATGAACAAGATTGGCTACATCAAATCGGATATCAATATCGGCGACCACATCAACACAACCCTTTACAAGAATGCACTTGACTCCGTGCTTCAACAGTACCCGGACGACGAGATATTCAAGCAGCTTAAGGCCGATTTCAAGGAATAAGGGAGGGAGGGAGGAAATGCCCCAGGGCATTTCCTTCCATTCAATTTGAGTAAGATTAACCTTCAAAATGTAACACTGCGCTATGAAGATAAGAACGCAAGCTATACCGCGGTGCAGGACATCAACTTTTCGGTGGCCGAGGGTGAATTTGTCAGCATCATAGGACCCAGTGGCTGCGGGAAAAGCACGCTGCTCAGCATGTTTGCCGGCCTCAATTTTCCAACCGACGGAAGCATCCTTTTGGATGGCAAGGAGATTGAAGGGACCGGAACCGACAGGGGTGTGGTTTTTCAGCATTATTCTCTGTTTCCGTGGATGAGCGCACGAAAGAACATTATCTTCGGAATCAAGCAGGTTCACAAGGAAAAGACCAAAAAAGAGATTGAGGCCATAGCCGACGAATATCTGGAGCTGGTGGGGCTCAAGGATTTCAAAAACAAATACCCTTCCCAGCTTTCAGGGGGTATGCAGCAGCGGGTGGCCATTGCCAGGGCGCTTGCCATGAATCCCGGAATTCTTCTCATGGATGAACCCTTCGGCGCTATCGATGCCAAAAACAGGGTCATCCTGCAGGAGCTTCTCTTGAAGCTTTGGGAGAGTGGTTCCCAAAAGAAGACGGTCGTCTTTGTCACTCATGACATTGATGAGGCCATTCTGCTTTCAGACAGGATCATTGTGATGTCCGCCGGCCCCGGAACCGTTAAAAAGGAGATAGAGGTCACCTTTGAGCGGCCCAGAAACAGAAGCCGGCTTGTGGGGTCGGAAGTCTATTCGAGCCTTCGCAACAAGCTCGTAGGCCTGTTCTACGATGATCTGCTCCTTAAGATCGGCGGCGAGGAAGTTGTGATTTAACCTTGGGGGGAACGACGTGAAAAAAATATTTAATCTGACCCATGCTCTTTTTATCATATTTTTGCTTTTGCAATTACTGCCTTCAAGAAAGGCAGGAGCCGAAAGCCTGTACATACTGATTCTGGTGGTTCTCATTCAGGTGATCTACTTGCTTGTTTCCCTTTTCAGTAAAAATCGTGAAAAGGCAGAGACAGCGGGTGACGTAACAGCCATTGTCTATTTATTTATAACGCTTTGGGAGCTTTTCACTTCCAAGCTGAATCTTTTGGATAAGCATCTGTACCCAACTCCGGGAGCCGTCATCAAGCTCTTTATTTCCGAGCTTCCTGATATGCTGAAGGGTCTGGCAAGCTCTATGGCCCTTTTAGGGAAGGGATACCTCCTTGCTCTTGCGGCAGGCATTCTGCTGGCTCTGTTTATTGGCTGGAGAAAGCGGCTTTACCGGGCTGTGAAGCCCTTCACCAAGGTGCTGGGGCCCATTCCTCCCATTGTCTATATTCCTTATGCCATTGCCATATTGCCTACGTTTAAGGCTTCATCGACCTTCATAATTTTCATTGGAGCCTTCTGGCCCATTTTTATCAACACCCTGAACGGGGTTTTCAATGTGGAGCGCAAGATCATCGATTCGGCCAAGGCGCTGAACGTGAAGGAGCATTCCATGCTGTTTCAGGTGATTCTGCCGGCTACGCTGCCCTCTATCATCAGCGGCGCGACTATTGGTCTTGTCATGTCCTTCATTCTCTTAACGGCTGCCGAGATGATCGGTGCCACCGCAGGGCTTGGCTGGTATGTTAAATATTTTTCTGACTTTGGAGACTACACGCGGGTTATCGTCGGCATTCTCTTCATTGGTATTGTCGTGACACTCATAACCCTTGTATTCGATAAAATTGAAGCTTACCTATTAAGATGGAGAAAGTAAAAGGGGTGTACTTTATGAGTGAAAAGAAGTATTGGGACGAGGCCATTGAAACCATGCCCAGAGAGCAGCTTGAGGACTATCAGCTTGAGCTCTTGAAAGGACATCTGGCCCTTGCCTATAACAAATCGGCTTACTATCGCGAGGCTTTTGACAATGCGGGAGTAAAGCCTGAGGATCTCAGAACATTGCCAGACCTTTCTAGGTTTCCTTTTGTGAATAAGGCCATCGAGCGCGAAAGACAGCTCAAAAAGCCAATCCTCGGTGACATGACCGCTGTTGAGGAAGAAGAGGTCGTGTTTGTTTCCGCATCCAGCGGTTCAACCGGGGTGCCTACCTTGAGCCCCTTTACCAAGAAGGATTTTGAGGACTTCCAGGATACCCAGAGCCGCCTTTTCTGGTCAGCCGGCATGAGGCCCAAGGACCGTTATGTCCATGCCCTCAACTTTACCCTGTTCGTTGGAGGACCCGACGTTATAGGCGCTCAGAATCTTGGCGCACTCTGTATTTGGGCGGGAACCGTTCCTTCGGACAGACTTTTGTTTATTTTGAAGGAATTCCAGCCCACCATCATCTGGACCACGCCCTCCTATGCCTGGTATCT
>JAOABT010000031.1 GCA_026418215.1 Clostridia bacterium
TTGTTTACACCGCTCTTGGTCTCATCCTTATGAATAACAGCCTTGGACGTGAGCTTCTAAGAGCCATTGGGATGGGCTAAAGCAAAGGATGAAGCAGCATAGAGCTGGCTATAATAGGTTTTAAAACAGCAGAAAGGTTTACTCATTCATGATTATTGCAGACCAATGGACAGAATACAAGCTACTGGATACCGGAGACGGGGAAAAGGTGGAAAGCTGGGCTGGTGTTATTTTGCGAAGGCCCGATCCGCAGGCTATCTGGCCCTGGACCAAGGGAAATCAGGTCAAAGATAGAATAGATGCGCATTACCATCGCAGCAAGGCTGGAGGCGGGGAGTGGGAATACAAAAAAAGAATTCCCGGCTCATGGACCATTCACTACAAGAACCTGACCTTTAAGGTCGAGCCCACGGGCTTTAAGCATACGGGGCTGTTCCCCGAGCAGGCGGCTAATTGGGAATGGATGACTCAGAAGATTAAGGATGCCGGGCGACAGGTTTCGGTTTTAAATCTTTTTGCTTATACGGGTGGTGCTACCTGTGCCTGCTTGGCCGCAGGTGCCTCCGTTTGCCATGTGGATGCTTCAAAGGGAATGGTTTCTTGGGCAAGAGAAAACGTGGAGCTATCAGGGCTTTCTGATAAGCCGGTCCGCTTTATTATTGATGATTGTATGAAGTTCGTGCAGCGTGAAATTCGCCGCGGGAAGCGTTATGATGCCATCATTATGGACCCGCCATCCTACGGAAGAGGCCCGAACGGCGAGCTTTGGAAGCTTGAGGATGAGCTTTTCAGGCTGGTTGACACCTTAAAGGATGTTATGTCCGATAAGCCAGCTTTCTTCTTATTGAATTCCTATACCACCGGCTTTTCACCTCAGGTTTCAGCCAATATGCTGGAGCTGTCACTGAGGCGCAAATTCGGCGGAGGTGTATCCTGTGGTGAAGTGGGGCTTCCAATCACGGATTCCTCCATTATTCTTCCTTGCGGTACCTTTGCACGATGGGAAAAATAAGGTATAATAATGTGAAACTTAACGATAATTGAAGCTTTCAGTTAATAACCGTACATACAAGGACGGAAACTTAATTTGAAAGGAAGGTATGTATTTATACATGGTCAATACGGATAATGTGTTTCAAACCACCATTGAGGCCCTTGCCGATAAAAAGGGAAAGGATCTCAGGGCAGTTGATATAAGCCATCTGACCACCATCGCCCACTATTTTGTTTTTGCCAGCGGAACCTCGGTCACGCACATCAAATCCCTGGCTGACAGTGTGGAAGAAAAGCTCTCTGAAAAAGGCATTAAGCCGCTGCACACCGAGGGCTACAACAGCGCCCGGTGGATTCTTCTTGATTACAGCGATGTTGTGGTTCATATTTTCCATGAGGAAGAACGGGAGTTCTACGGCCTGGAAAGATTGTGGCAGGATGGCAGGGAGGTCGCCATCAAGACGGATTAATTGAAACGGTTTAGTTGTCCGAACTTAAGAATCTACCCGTAATAGGATTATGGCCCAGCGTTTAAACGATACCAAAAGGGGATAGTTCGGTTGGCTTTATTAGCAATTTGCTAATAAAGCGATACAACTATTCGATGAGAAAGCTAGCTAGTAAGGGTTAATTGCTGCGTTCCAGCGGGCAGGCATCTTAAAGGATGGCTACGTTCCAGTGGGTACGCATCTTAGTAAATGATGTGACGTGTTCCAATAGGGACACTTTCACGATTTGGAGGTATATATGAGTTACTCAACAGAGATTGACCGAAAATGGCAGGAGCGATGGGAAACCAGCAAGCTTTACAAGTTTGACAAGGAAAAGCTGGACAAGAAGCTCTACTGTCTTGAAATGTTTTCATACCCTTCAGGAGCCAAGCTCCATGTAGGGCATTGGTATAATTTCGGACTTACCGATTCCTGGGCTCGCATGAAGAGAATGCAGGGCTACAACGTATTCCATCCCCAGGGCTTCGACGCGTTCGGGCTTCCGGCTGAGAACTATGCCATCAAAACGGGCATTCATCCCAAGGATTCAACCCTTAAGAATATTGAGACCATGGAAGGGCAGCTCAAGCAAATGGGCGCTACCTTCGACTGGGACTACGAGGTGGTTACCTGTTCTCCCGAGTATTACAAATGGACTCAATGGATATTCCTGCAGCTCTACAAGAAGGGCTTGGCCTATAGGAAAAATGCGCCTGTTAACTGGTGCCCAAGCTGTAAGACCGTTCTTGCCAATGAACAGGTCGTTGATGGAAGCTGTGAGCGCTGCCATTCCGAGGTTACGAAAAAGAACCTCACACAGTGGTTCTTCAAGATTACCGAATATGCCCAGGAGCTTTTGGATTGCCTGCCGGGGCTCGATTGGCCTGAAAAAACCAAGAAGATACAAACCAATTGGATCGGCCGATCCGAAGGCGCAGAGATTGAATTCAAGGTTGATCAAAGCGATATCTCCTTCCGTGTCTTCACAACACGCGCCGATACCCTTTATGGTGTCACCTATGTTGTGCTTGCGCCTGAGAATGAGCTTGTAGATAAAATAACGACGCCTGAGTACAAGGCTAGGGTAGAGGAATACCGCGAGCAGGTCAAGAAGGTCTCTGAAATTGATCGTCTTTCTACCGTTCGTGAGAAAACAGGTGTCTTTACCGGCGCTTATGCCATTCACCCCTTGACCGGTGAAAAGGTTCAGATTTGGATTGCCGACTATGTGCTTGCAGGCTATGGTACAGGCTGCGTCATGGCTGTTCCCTCCCACGATGAGCGTGATTTTGAGTTTGCCACCAAGTATGGCCTCCAAATCATTCGCGTTATCAAGGGTAAGGA
>JAOABT010000050.1 GCA_026418215.1 Clostridia bacterium
ATGCCTACGTCATGGGAGTGAGTGAGAAATGGTCTGAAAGATTTGATGCCGCCAATATTTACCCCTTCTATTGTCCATGGTTTGAGTTAACGGGTATGCCCTTCATCACCTATTCAGCATTTCATAAAGCATTATTTGACGCCTTAGAGTGTATAACACTTTCCATGACTTCCCGTCCTCCTATCAAAACAAAGTAAAGACCTTAAGTTGTGAGTCTTAAATAAAATGCTCCTGTTCTGAATATACATGAAAGTAACTCGAGTGATTGCAAGCTTAAGGTCGTGATGCTGTGGAAGTAGAGAAATTTCATACCGTCCGGGGCTATCAGCTTCTTGAACAAAACAAGAAGCTCTTGACGCCTGCTATGGAAGACTATCTTGAAATGATTTACCGAAATAGCCTCGTTGAAGAGTATATGCGCGTCAATACGCTCTCGGAGCTTTTGAACGTGCAGGCTCCGTCCGCTACTAAAATGGTTCAAAAGCTTCATGAGCTTGGCTTAATCCATTACAAGAAGTACGGAATCATCTTTCTTACCGAAAACGGCAGAGAGATCGGCAAATACCTTCTGGAACGGCATAACATCCTTGAAAAGTTCTTAAGAATTCTGGCTTCGGGCGACAGTCTTCTTATCGAAACCGAGCTCATCGAGCACTCCATATCCCCCGCGACCCTCGATAACATCAGGGTTTTTATTACCTTCTGGGAAAGTAACCCGGAAATCATAAGCCAATTCGAAGCGTTTAAGGAGAAGCTTTTTCCCAAAACCGCTCAGTAACACAATGTCCATGTTGTACATACCTTGGATTAGGACAAAAATTTAGCCTGCGCTAAAGTTGTTTGATGGAAGTAACTTTGTTACAGCAGTCTAAAAACAAAAGTCTAATCTTAAGGGATGTGGATCTTAAAATGAACGATGAAATGGAGTTGAATGCAGCACGGCCCTATGCATCTGAGGGGCTTTGCAAGATAAATGTCTTCAGACTTATCGAAAAATCCAGTAAACTGAAGCAGCTTCTCACCTTTATCGGACCGGCCTTTATCGTTAGTGTCGCCTACATCGATCCCGGAAATTTTGCTACGAATATCAGCGGAGGTTCACGTTTTAGCTATAATCTGCTTTGGGTTATCCTTTGGAGCAACCTGATGGCGGTCTTTCTTCAGTCCCTCTCTGCAAAGCTGGGCATTGCAACCGGATATAATCTTCCGCAGATGTGCGGCAAGGTTTTTTCCAGGAAGCTCAATTGGTTTTTTTGGGTCGTTGCGGAGCTTGCAGCCATCGCGACCGACCTCGCTGAATTTTTAGGGGGCACCCTTGGGCTCTACCTTCTGTTTAATATTCCGATGCCCATAGCGGGACTCATAACGGCTGTTTTAACCTTCCTTATCGTCTATGTGAGCAAATATGGCCAACGGGCCGTTGAGATTATCATCACCATTCTTGTTGGTGTCATTTGTATGGCGTATACCTTAGAGCTTTCCCTGGCAAAGCCTGACTGGGGCCAGGCCGGGCTTCACATGCTGCTCCCCTCTCTCCCCAATGGCTGTCTCTTATACACATCTCCGAGCCCACGA
>JAOABT010000085.1 GCA_026418215.1 Clostridia bacterium
CTCGTCGGCAGCGTCAGATGTGTATAAGAGACAGTCCTTGAGCCAGGCGTCACTATATCGGATATGGGTGCCTTCGATCAGACGATCCGGGTCCTTAATCCAGTCCACAAAGGGAGCCCAGTATATGCCGGCCTTTTGTCCGTTCTTATGTACGCTGTTGACGAACGTCTCAAGGTCAATGGCGCCGTTGTCCCAGTAAGAGTCCAGATTGATATAGGTGGTATTATTATTGATGAAGCTCTTGTTCATCAGGTTGTTTTTAATGAAATTTGAGGCAGCGAGGGCCTTTTCTGTTGTCAAGCCTGAGCCCACGGCTCCCCAGCTGTTCCATCCGAAGGGAACGCCGCCATTCCAGGCAAGCCTTGGCACAAGGTCATGATTAGCGTCGCCATAGGCCTCAAGCCCATTTCGCCAATCGTCAAAATAGCCAACAAAGACCTTGGGAGAAACCAGCTTATCCCCTGTAACGCTGCCATGCTGCTGCACATCACGCTGCATGGTGCCGTAATGCTGACTGTTGTTGATGGACACGCCGCCAAAGGCCTGGAGAGAATCCAGCTTATTGGAGGAGCCCTTATAGCTGATGCCTGTTTTCCAGGTATCGTGGGTCACGGAGCCGATAACAAGGCCTTTTCTGCTGGTATTGTCATAAAAGGCCGCAACCTCATAGCTGGTGTCTTCCTTGTTGATGGTTGCAGCTTCATATTTGGCGTTTCTGTCGTTGTCAAACGGAACCCAGAGAGCTCTTACATCGGCATAGCTCCCTAAATCCATGCCCCCCTTGGTATCCACAACCACCGGGGCCATCCAATTGGAGATCAGCTTCTGACCCTCCAGCTCGACCCAAACCACGAAGGAATCGTTGGTGCCGAGCATAAAATGCTGCTTCATGGAAGGGGCCTTTCTCCCGCTTAGCGTGATGATATATTCGTCGCCCATTGCTACAGCCGAACGGCTGGTGTAATCCTTGCTTGTGACAAGGGTTGGAAGCTTTACAGCGCTGTAAAAGGCATTAAGAACCGTTTGCCCTCCCCGGATAAAATCGGCTGTTCCGGTTTTGGTATTATAGGCCAGTGTGACATTACCGCTCTTAAAAAGGATCAGACCGTTTTTGTCCGGCTGCAATTCAGACGACGAGTCGCTTTGCGCTTGAAACTGCGGCGATGTAACAGGGGCCTTGGGTGTTGGAGTGGGTGCAGCCTTAGCTGGGCTGCTTTTGGAGGGCCCTGAAAGAAACGGCGGTGCCTTCTTGGCTGCGGCCTGGGGCTCGGAGCGCTGAGCTGATGCCATGGCCGCTATAGAGGTCTCCTCATTCTCCTTGAGGATATCCTGGGCATGAACATCCCCCAGAAGAAGGTATGCCGTTATGAGAAGCAGCAGGGCTGCAAACTTACGTAGCGGATTGATAAACAGACCCCCTTGATACTAAACTGTAGGTGCACTGGTGCCTGACAAAGGGATTAAAATGGCTAAGAGCTTGTCTGAGCCTTGGTTTCCATAGATAACTATGAGTATATCATAGATAATGCACATTCCTTGTGATTGATGATTATTTAACGCAGGTAACATTTTCCTAAAAGTAGGCCTTTTACAATGTGAGGAAGAGACATAGCTACGAACGACCTTGGGTTAAATGCAGATGACCTTTGGAGCCATTTATTTTTAAGGGTGCAGTCAAGACGAAGTCTTGCTCGTGGAAAGTGTTCAGTCGAATGTGCTTAAGCCAGCTTAAAAAGGTTTCGGAGGAAAACTAACAAAGGACTAGGCACAGCCTGTTTGCAACCGCTATAATAGGGATAAGAAATAAAGAGTGACAGGTCTTTATCAGGAAAACCTACAGTCCTTTAGAGGCAGTCGTGTCCATTGCTTCAAAAAATATGAGCCATACGCAACTTAGGACACTTACCATCAATTCAATTTTCAGGGGGAGAACGCAGCCCATGAGCTTTACGACAGCACAAGAGGTCCTATCAGCCGTACGGGCCGATGCCGAAATCTATATTTTCAGTATTTCCTTCATTTTCATCGGAGCTGTTTTTCTGCTTTTATATCTGCTTGTGCGGCAGCAGCTGCAGCAGTTTCTTTCCTTTTCCATTTTTTCGGTCTCCACGGGAATATCGCTCATTCGTTTAGCTTCAAGCTATAGTGTCATTATTGGCTCCGGTGTCCTTTTTGGCGTGGATATCGGCGCCTTAGCCTATTATCTCATGCCAGTAGGCATCATTGCCTTTTTGGAATCAGTATTGGAATATGAGCCTCGAAGAAAAAAGCTTATCAACTTCACCTGGAAGATTTTCGTGATACATGCCGCTGTCATGACGCTGCTTAATATTCTGGGTGTTGCCAAGCTTACAGCAACGAATGAGGTGTTCACAGCCGCTTTCATCCTGGCCATCTTCCCGATGTTTAAGACAAAAAGGCCCGAAAATGGTCGTACAGCACTTGAAACGAGATTCATCATGATTGGTGCCATGGTGAGCGGTCTTACCGGTATCTTCGATATGGTAAAATCCATGATCATGCCTGATCGTAATGTTAAGCTACTTTACCATTGGGGCATGCTCATCCTTATTCTATGCTTCATGCTGTCACTGCTTCAAAGATTCAAAACAACCCATTTGCTGCTGAAAGAGCGCTCCCAGGAGCTTGAGGCCAACAATCTCTCCCTTCAAAAGGCCTGGAAGGACCTGGATGAGCTTAATAAATCACTCGAAAGCCGGGTTGAAGAGCGCACCGAGCAGCTAAAGAATGCGAACGAGGAGCTTGTTGCTATTAACGATAATTTGACTGAAACCATGCTCAGGCTTACCGAAACACAGGCTCAGCTCGTTCAATCGGAGAAGATATCGGCACTTGGAACGCTAGTGGCAGGTGTTACCCATGAAATCAATACGCCTATTGCCACCATCAAGTCCAATATCCAGCTTGAAGAGATGCTCTACACCCAGGTCGACCAGACAAGCATGTCGAGCATGACCGATTACCTTGAAAAGGTGCCCATGCTTCGGGAGAACAACATCGCAGCCTCAGACCGCATCTCGGCCATCGTCCACGATCTCAAGAATTTTGCCCGTCTGGATGAAGCCGAGTTTAAGGAAGCCAATCTCAATGACGGTGTGGAGAGCACACTTGCACTCATGAATTACAAGCTCAGTGAAAAAAACATCAAGGTTCTAAAAGACCTGGCGCCTATCCCGGAGGTCTTCTGCGTTCCCAAGCAAATCAACCAGCTCGTCCTGATCCTTCTTGAGAATGCTATCGAGGCGATTCATGATACCGGAGAAATCCGTATAGCCACCCACTCGGAAAAGGATAGGATTATCCTAACCATAAGTGACTCGGGTTGCGGCATCCCTGCTGAAAACCTGAATAAAATCTTTAATCCCGGCTTTACCACCAAGGGCGTTGGGGTGGGCACCGGTCTGGGGCTCGCCATTGCCTACAAGATTGTGGAACAGCATAAGGGAAGAATCAATGTTCAAAGTGTATTAGGGAAGGGCACTGAATTTATCGTTGAGATTCCTGTGAAATAATTGGAATGATAATGCAAAAGAGAGGGGCGGACCCTCTCTTTTTCGTGTAAGAGCATGGCTGTGAAGGCAAGACCTCTACACACACTGGAAGGCTTGTATACTTCTTAAATCGACGCCGTAATAAACCCAGGAATACCCGTTCCAGCGGTATCCGGAGATGGATCTCGGGCCGACATAAGTCGGATAGTACCAATAGGGGCGGCTCATATAGGGCCATACATAGGTAAAATGATACAGGCATCCCGAGATAGCGCCGGGATCAACGGCATAGGTACCGTAGGGCTGCTGGGGGATGTAGGCGGGGGGCGGTCCTACGGGCGGTCCATATTGTCCGCCTGTGGGTGGATAATAGGGACCAGGTCCATAGAAGCCGGGGAGAAAGGGGAATATTGTAAAGGGGAATCGGAATCTTCCTCTGTCTCTATCGCGGTCGAAGTCTCTGTCGCGGTCAAAATCCCTTCCCCGGTTAAAGTCCTGCCCTCTATTGCGATCAAAGTCTCCATCGCGCATGTCATTTCTGTTTCTGTTCTGAGGGAACATAGGTGTAGCTCCTTTCAGGTTTACTCAATACAATATATGGTCAAGCCTGAAAAGTGGGTACAAGTTATCCTCCTCTGTAAAAAATAAATTGATTAAGTATGAAATCGGTAATGAAGGGGCTTAAGATAAAAATGTCTCATGGTACATGCTGGAATAATGAGTGCTTTCTAAAAGTGCTCAATTTATAGACTTAAAGTCCCTTTTTACGGAACCGTTATGACTTCGCTCCCTTTGCCAACCGTTTTGATGGCAAGCTTGCGCATACTCAAAAGTGAAAGGCTTCCAACAATCAGAACAGCACCGATAATCTGGTATAAGGAGAGCTTGACCGACAAAAGGACAGTATCGGTCAGGATGGTCACTACTGGAATAAGGTTCAAAAAGGCTGACGGTAAAACGGGGCCCATGGTTTGAAGACCATAGAGGTAGAATACATATGCAAGAGCCGAGCAGAATATGCCAAGAAAAACAAGGCTTATCATGGATGTTCCGGAGGGAATGATCCAGTTGTGGACCTCGGGAATGATAAATGGCGTGAATAAAGGGATGCTGATCATAGTCTGAAGGGTGGTCATTTTAAGGCTTGAATAGCGCTCGCCGAGCTTCTTGCTTAGGAAGGTGTAAACAATCCACGAGCCCATGGCGCCTAAAACCAGCAGATTTCCCCAGAAGCTTTTGGATGAGAAATCAGGGACGCCCTTCTCGAAGATGACAAAGTACACGCCAAAAATAGAAGCAATCATGCAGAAGAGTGAGGCCAAATCCATTCTAACCTTGTTGGCGACGCATTCTGCAATGAGGGCGAAGACAGGTATGGCCGCCACGAGCATGGAGGCATTGGAGGCCGTGGTCATGGTCAGGCCTGAGTTTTCAAAGACAAAGTAAAGAACAATGCCGAACAGTGTGGCGATCACAAACAGCAGCCACTCCTTCTTTTGGAGGCGGAAGCTTTCTTTTTTAAAGAGCATCATGATAAGTAAGGGAACCAAGGCAATAAACTGCCTCAAAAAAGCGATGGAGATGGGCGGTATATCTGTCATGGCAAGCTTGGTTGCTACAAAAGAAATGCCCCAGAACAAAACGGAAAATAAGACGGCGGGTACGCCGAGAGAGCCTTTTAGCTTCATTTATACTACGACCTTTCAGGCTTGATGAAGGAACTCAATAAAAGAAAGTATAGCACTCTCACGGGCATTAAAAAAGAGCCTCGCGGCTCTTTTCATATTGTGCTAGATAATGGCTTCATTAAAATGCGGAACAGTCATTGGCTCCTGGTCGTGCTGAACCTGCATATTGGCATTCTTGATGGTGTTCTTGACGGCATCCACAACCTCCGCAATATTCTCACCGTCGGTCAACGGAATGAGAATTTCGTTTCGGGTTACCTCGGGTTGGGCGCACAGCTTCCGATACGAAAGCGTCGTCAGCCATAAGTTTAGAAAAGCTCTGGACCATGCTGCCGATGGCTGGCTCTGCAGTTCTGCCCGGACAAAGTAACCTCCCTGACGTCCGTTAACCCCATACTCCCTTAAAACAGACACATGACTTAATCTCAATACAATCACCCTCTTGATTCTTTTTAGCTTGTTTTTTATTCCTCCAAAGCACTTTTCTATTATATTCTATAAATCAGGAGTTAGACTTATATTTCCCTGTATCCGGACGCAAAATCACGGTTGAAAGGGGCGGAATGCGTAAGCGGATGGAATAGGGCTTGTTATGGCAGGGAACCTTCTCAAAGACCATAGGCTGATCGTTGACGACGTGGCTGCCGCCAAAGGTCTCATGATCGCTGTTGAAGATTTCGGTATAGATGGTATCAAGCGGTGCGCCGATACGATAGTCTTCATAAACCGCCGGAGTGAAATTGCAGACGAAGATAAGCATATCACGCCAATCCTGACCCTTTCGCATAAAGGAGACCACGCTGTGCTCCGTGTCGTTGCAATCGATCCACTCAAAGCCCTCATAATGGGTATCCACCTCATATAAGGCCTTTTCGGTCTGATAAAGGTGATTAAGCTCGCTGACATAGTGATTGAGCTTTTGGTGCATGGGATAGTCCAAAAGATGCCAGTCAAGGCTCTCCTTGTATTTCCACTCAATAAACTGACCGAACTCTCCGCCCATGAACAGCAGCTTCTTGCCGGGATGGCCGAAGAAATAACCATAGGCGGCGCGAAGCCCCGCAAATTTCTGCCAGTAATCTCCCGGCATCTTGTTGAGCAGCGAGCATTTGCCGTGGACCACCTCGTCATGGGACAGCACCAGGACGAAGTTTTCACTCCAGGCATACATGAACGAGAAGGTGATAAGGTTCTGGTGGTACTTCCGGTAGATCGAATCCATGCTCATGTAGCGCAAAAAGTCGTTCATCCAACCCATATTCCATTTGTGGGTAAAGCCAAGTCCGCCTTCGTGAACAGGCTTGGTTACCCGTGGCCAGGAGGTGGACTCCTCGGCGATCATCATGACGTTGGGGAAGTATTTATAAACCACGTAATTCATGTGCTTGATGAACTCCACAGCCTCAAGGTTTTCGCGTCCGCCGTAAGGGTTGGGTATCCATTCGCCTTCCTTGCGGCAGTAGTCCAGATACAGCATGGAGGCCACGGCATCGACGCGAAGGCCGTCAATATGGAATTGGTCAAACCAATAGACGGCATTGGAGATCAGGAAATTCTTAACCTCGTTGCGCCCATAGTTAAAGATCAGCGTACCCCATTCGAGATGCTCACCCTTGCGAGAATCCTCGTGCTCGTAAAGGGCTGTACCATCGAACCGTGCAAGACCGTGGGCATCCTTGGGGAAGTGGGCCGGAACCCAGTCCAGAATGACGCCGATGCCATTCTGGTGGCAGGTGTCTACAAAATACTTAAAATCTTCGGGAGAGCCAAAGCGGCTGGTGGGGGCATAATAGCCCGTTACCTGATAGCCCCAGGAACCGTCGAAGGGGTGCTCCATAACCGGCAGCAGCTCGATATGGGTATAACCCATCTTTTTAGCATAAGGGATAAGGGTCTCGGTCAGCTGTCTGTAGGAATAAGGCTTGAAGCCTGTTTCAGAATCCGGCGAATCATCGGGCTCCTGCTTCCAGGACCCCAAGTGGACCTCGTAGATGTTGACGGGCTTGCTGAACGGATTTCCCACGGCCCGTTCCTTGACCCAGGGCTCGTCCTGCCAGATATAGTTATCAACATCGTATACAACAGAAGCCGTATGTGGCGGTCTTTCAGCAAAAAAGGCATAGGGGTCGGCTTTGATATAAATCTCTCCCGAGGGAGTCTTGATCTCATATTTATACAGGTCGCCCTTGGTGAGGCCGGGGATAAAGAGCTCCCAAACGCCGGAGCTTCCCATCATGCGCATTTGATGCACTCTGCCATCCCAGCCGTTGAAGGAGCCCACAACGCTGACGCGCTGGGCCGACGGTGCCCAAACGGCAAAGGATGCGCCCCGTACGCCGCTGTTTTCACAAAGGTGGCAGCCGAGCTTTTCATAAATACGGTGGTGATTTCCCTGGTTGAAGAGATAAAGGTCATAATCTGAAACGGTCGGCCAAAAGGAGTAGGGGTCCAGAACCGAATAGGTGTGGTTCTCCCAGGTTGTGTGCCCCAGCTCATAGCCGAAGGGCTGCTGCCTTTGAGGGATCAGGCATTCGAAGAGCCCACGCTCGTCAATGCGCTCCATGGCAAAGGTTTCAGTTGTATGTATGTCCTTGATCATGATTGATTTTGTCTGCGGATGATAGGCGCGAATCACCATGCCCTCATCGGTGTGGTGTATGCCCAGAATGGCGTGTGGATTTTTGGAGCGGCCTTCAAAAATCTCTTCTGTCAGAGCTGAAAAGTTGGCTGGCCTCATAGTGTTACCTCCGTCTGTTTCTTCACGAATATACTAATTTATTTTCCCCATTTTTACAACGCGCTTTCATTTTTTTGTAAATTATGATACCCTAGTGATAAAATTTGATAGTTAATGGAGAGGGTTAATGTGTCCAACAATGAGCCTATCCGTTCTCAAGTCAATCAAAGAAAGGGCAAGGACCTTATATTAAAGCTCATCGACCTTGCCGGCGTCATTCTATGGGTCATTTTGCTCGTTAATATCGGAATCATTCTCGAATCCAGACCTCAGGCCCCTAATTTTTTCGATAAGCTTTTCCATGTCAAGGTCAGGGACTATTGGGACGCGGGGCTGTTATCAATCTCTCTCGTCATTTCCATTATCGAGCTTACTTTAAGCCTCTTTTCGCTTTATCTGAATTCCAAACGTCTGAAAAGAAGGTATGATCGTATTCGGGTTTCTATTATCATCAGCTTGTTTGCTTCACTTATTATATCTATCTTTTTATCACTCTATCTCTTTTCATAAACAGAACAGAGCCTTCTTATGGCACATATTTTTCCAAAGCACGATAAACGATGGCGGCGGCCTCGACACGAGTGGCTTTCGAGCCGAGCCCCAAAAGCTGTCCCGATCTGCCGGTTATAATGCCGTCTCCCACCAGAGAAGCAATCAAAGCGGTATTCTCCGGAGTGAGCGTTTCCGCGTCTTTATAGCCTTCCAGCGTATCGGCTGCATAGGAGGTCAGAGGTTTCCCGAGCTGATTGAGGATGTTCGAAAGCAGTATGGCAATCTCCCCGCGTGTGATGGGCTGATTGGGAAGGATTCTCCCTTGAGCGTCAGGGGCCGCGAGGCCTAAAGCCACGGCATTCATAAGGTCCTCATAATAGGGATGGGCGGGCGATGCGTCGGAAAGGGTGAAGCTGTAGCTCCCCAAATAGGTTATGCCAAAGGCTCTTAGAGCCATATGGGTAAATTCTCCGCGGGAGAGGGTGCCGTTTGGATAAAAATTAGTCTGTGAGCCGCTTAGGGCACCAAGGCCTAAAAGCTTGTAAATGGCATCATGCGCCCAGCTTACGCTTGAAATATCCTTAAAAAGCACTATTTTAGGCACCTTGATTGTGGTTGCCACAGAGGCGCTCTCACCGCAGGCATTATAAGGCACCACCTCATATCGGCAGGTTTCTCCTGAAGCGGGTGTATCATCGATAAAGCGCTCCTCATTTACGTTGGCCGTTCCAATAAGCTCACGGTTTCCTTTTACTGTTCTGTAGATGTGGAAGGATTCTTCCTTCGAGGTCGTATCCCGCCAGGTCAGGATGACGCGCTCATAGCCCGCAATGGGGACTTTAACGTCCTGGACCTTTTCGGGTACTGAGCCGTAAAAATGGTAGACGGGGCTATAAACATAGAGACTTCCGACATTGGCCCGAAGCCTGAAATCAAATTGGCTTGACGCATTATAGGACATGTAGGCCGTCAGGGGACCCTGTGAAGCGCTTTTGTAGTCCTTCCACTCACCGTTCAGGTCAGTACGGTATTCAAGTGTATAAACACTATTGGCAGGCACATTTTCAGCACTGTAAATCGTTAAGAATCCCTGAAGTGCAACACAGATAGGCTTCTTTGGCTCCTGGGGCGTGGTGTTGTTCACCGTTACCGCCTGAGTAAAGGTTGAGAACGAGGTCTCGCCCCGCATGGCCCGAAGCTTGTAGGAATAAGCCTTTCCGCCCTCAATGCCCGTATCTGTATACGTTACGGTGTTTTTGGGCAGGGAGGCAATTTTGTCCCAATACCCTGAATCCTTACGCCAAACCTCGAAGCCTGTCTCTACCTCATAGGGGTAGGCCCAAGAGAGGACCGCTCTGTTATCAGGCATGGCCACGACCGCCGGGTCGGACGGTCCGGGAACCTGCTCGACAGTGACAGCCGCCTCAGTTGTATACTCTGAGCTGGTTCCGTTTTTTGAGGTTACATAGAGCCTGTAGCTATAGGTTTTGCCTTTGGCAACCGTTGTGTCGACATAACTTGATTCAGTGTCAGAATTGAAGATGATGTAGAAATTGCCGGCCGCATCCTTTTTCTGAAGATAGACCCGGCCTCCGTTCAACATGGAAGCATCCCATTCAAGCTTGATCTGGGTATCGGACAGGGCGAAGCCCGACAGCCGGGTTTCAAGCGGATAGGCTGTTCTGGTGGAGATGCCGTATTCGCTGGGTATAAAAGATGAGGTGCCGTTGGGTAGCTTGGTTCGAATCCGGTAATAGTAGGTGGAATCAGCATTGACGGTTTCATCCCGGAAATGCGTTTCTCCTGCCGGAGCGGTATAGATCGTAGTCC
>JAOABT010000090.1 GCA_026418215.1 Clostridia bacterium
AAGAGACAGGCTTAACGCAGCAAGCATTCCATGCTTGACCTTTTCTGCGCGGCTTGAAAACGATGCAGGGAGCAAGTGTTGCAAAAAATCGGCAATACGATTGCGGTCAGCCGAGAAAAAATAGGTTGAGAGCAAGGTAACAATAATAAAAAGCAGCATTCCTGGAATGGAGATGGCTAAGTCCACGAGTGATTGCATTAATAAGTCCGATTTGCTGCCCACATAACCGGCTAACCGTGAAAAAGCAACATCAAGGCTCTGTGAAAGCGCATCGGAAAGCTCAGGGAAATCCTGACGTGTCGTATCGGTTATGTTTTTTAAGTCCAAGTAAATTTCCTGGAGATAATGGGGCAGTTGCACGGAAATTTGCTTCAATTCGCGAAAGATGCGTGATGCCAGCAAGATGGTCATTGAGCCAAGTGACACGAGTAATATGGACAAAACCGTAATAGACGACACTTTGCGTGACATCTTAAAGCGATTCATGAAAAACCGAATGACAGGTTCCAGTGTATTGGCGATTACAAACGCTATTAAAAAGGGTAGAATATAAAGAGCCAGTTTCATGATAATCCAAAACAGAAGGAAGACGAAACTGCACACAACGGCGATGCGGAGAAGTCGGCGGACTTTTGCTCTTGAAAGCAGAGCAAGCCCTTCTTTTCTCTTTTGATCCCAGATTTGTTGGTATCGGACAAGCCCTGAGGACATGTGAAGGCCTCCTTAGTGGTTCGTTATCTACGAGTATGTTAATTATATGTTGATAAAAAGCAGTACATGTGTTATACTACATGACGGAAAATACGCACGTAGCATGACTTGACGGAGGGTGCCGAGAGGTTTCCGGCAAGGATGAAGGCTGCAGAGGTGTAAACAAAACAGGAGGAATGGAACAATGGGAGTTATTTCAATGAAGCAGTTGCTGGAGGCCGGTGTACATTTCGGTCACCAGACCCGTCGGTGGAACCCCAAGATGGCGGAGTATATTTTCACCGAGAGAAACGGAATTTACATCATTGACCTTCAGAAGACGGTCAAGAAGGTCGAAGAAGCTTATTTCTTCGTCCGTGAAGTTGCTATGAACGGCGGCGACATTCTTTTCGTTGGTACCAAAAAGCAGGCTCAGGATTCCATCAAGGAAGAGGCTGAGCGCAGCGGGCAATTCTTTGTTAATTCACGTTGGCTGGGCGGTATGCTCACAAACTTCAAAACCATCCGTAAGAGAATCGATCGTTTGAACCAACTCAATGACATGCAGAACAATGGAACATTTGATGTTCTGCCTAAGAAGGAAGTTATCAAGCTGAAGAAGGAAATGGCTGATCTTGAAAAGAACCTCGGCGGTATCAAGAGCATGAAGAAGGTTCCCGGAGCTATGTTTGTCGTTGACCCACGCAAGGAGCACAACGCCATTCTGGAAGCCCGTAAACTTGGTATCCCTGTTGTTGCAATCGTAGATACCAACTGTGATCCTGATGAAGTAGATTATGTTATCCCTGGAAATGACGATGCTATCCGCGCAGTTAAGCTCATTGCCTCCACCGTGGCTGATGCTATTATCGAAGGCAGACAGGGTGAGCAAAATGCAAAGACTGCCGAACAGGCTGTCGAAGCGGAAGAAGTCGTTGCTGAATAATATAGGTTTGGAGGATTAGCGCATGATTACGGCTGAAATGGTAAAACAGCTCCGTGAACGCACCGGGGCAGGCATGATGGATTGTAAGAAGGCATTGGAAGAAAGTGCCGGTAATGTAGATAAGGCGATTGAGACCCTTCGTAAGAAGGGGTTGGCCGCAGCAGCAAAGAAAGCTTCCAGAATTGCTGCAGAAGGTTTGGTCGAAGCATATATTCACGGCG
>JAOABT010000097.1 GCA_026418215.1 Clostridia bacterium
AAGAGACAGGCTGAAAACAGTGCAGAATTACTCTCTATAATCTGTCCCTTTTGCGGCATGACGCCCGGTGCAACAATTTCGTCTCCCGTAGGCAGGATGCCGACAATTGGCTTTTTAAACACTTCAACCCTAAAGACTCCACCGGCAAGCAGCGCGGCAATCATGGAGGGTGTGATAGGTGTATTGGAGGGAAGAAGCATTTCCCCCGCGCAGATATCCTCGCCAATCTGCCTGACATGCTGGAAAGGTGCCGCTGCCTGATGGATCATGAAGCCCTGTTCATGTCGGATGGCATCCTCTTCCATAATGACGGCGTCAAAACCCTCGGGAAGTGGGTCTCCGGTGTCGACCACCTCATAGTCCTCATGCTCCTTAAGGACAACAGGTGTGGTTTCAGTGGCCTGAAAGGTTCTTTTGGCCACAACCGCGATACCATCCATAGCCGAAGCATAGTAGTGAGGGGAAGACAGCTTGGCGTAAACAGCCTCGGAGGTTATTCTGCCAAGGCTCTCCGCTGAGGGAATTTCTTCGCTCGAAAACGGCTGTAGTCTATCTTTCAACCACTCTAGATAAGAGGACACCGCCTCTTCGAGAGGTGTGTTTTTCAAATAGCGTCGCATAAGCTCACCTGTCTCTTTGGTTTATGAGGTTGATGTTGTATGGCTAAAAAGTCTTAACCTAAGTAATCGTGCCCATGTTCAAATGTCCTTAGTAGCTGCAGAAAACGGTTGGTTGTCTGCTTATGTGGATACATGAACGTCGGGAGGATATGTAAGAACGGGCAGATGACATGCATTATTAAAAGGCTTTGGCAAGGCTGTCACCACGCATAGACCTTAACTGGGGTTCCGGCTTCCAAGCCTTCAGCGCCTCCGTCGATTCGGATGTATCCCTGTGATTGGGAAAGGATGCTGATAAGCCCCGATTTGCCAAACAAAGGCTCTGCCAAAACGGTTCTGTCCTTCATTGCGAGGTGCACCGGAAGCACCTCTTCCCGGCCGTGATTGGAGGGCACATCCCTTGTAAGAACAGCCTCCTTATAATCCGGAGCAAGGCATTCAGTGCCTGTAAGGATATCTATAAGCGGTAAAACGACAAGCTTCATGACAACAAAAGCCGAAAGGGGATGGCCGGGAAGCCCGATGGCCGGCTTGCCGTTGATATCGGCGAGAATAGTGGGCTTTCCGGGTTTAAGCAAAAGACCGTGCACGAAGGCACCGGGCTTACCGAGCGCATCAAGGGCTTCCAGAGTGACATCACGGGTCCCCGCCGAGCTGCCGCCCGATACAAGCACCAGGTCATAGACCTCCAGCGCTTTTTGGAGCGCTTGTGTGAGGGCTTCTTTATCGTCGCCCAGAATGCCAAGCCGGTCAACCCTGGCCCCTTGCTTTCTAAGAAGAGCCTCCACGATATAGCTGTTGACATCACGAACCTGGCCTGGCTTAACCGTTTGCTCGATAGGTATCACTTCGTCGCCGGTAGAGAGTATGGCGGCTTTCAGAATAGGTCTTACCTTAACTTCGTGGCGACCCAGAGCTGCTAAAATACCGATATGCCTTGAATCCAGCTTTGTCCCGGCTTGAAGAG
>JAOABT010000153.1 GCA_026418215.1 Clostridia bacterium
GTTTCCGCCATAGCATTCAAGGAGCTCAAAGAACTCAGTATTCTGCTCTTTCTCATATTGCTCTTCAAAGATATCGTTCAAGGCCTCAAGCTTCATGAGGCTGCTCTCGGTTTCATCGGCAATTCTGAAGTTGGGGTCTATATTGAGGCGTTGAAAATTGCTGCGGATAACCTCCATGCAAAACGAGTGAATCGTTGTAATGCTGGCCTTTCCAAGCAGGGCCAGCTGTCTTTGGATCAGATGGGAATCGGGGTTTTTCTCAAGAACCTGAGAAATGGCCTCGCCAATTCTCTCGCGCATTTCCGTAGCCGCGGCATTGGTAAAGGTCACGACAAGAAGGCTGTCTATATCGATAGGATGCTCCGCGTCGGTTATCCTCTTGATGATACGCTCAACCAAAACGGCTGTTTTGCCGGCTCCGGCCGCTGCGGCGACCAGCAGGTTGCAGTCTTTTTCGGTTATGGCTTCCCATTGCTCTTTCGTCCATTGGGTACTGTTACTCATATGGTGACACCTTATTAAGCTATTTTATAGTTACCTCTTTATCATATCATTCTTCATGCCTCAGTGCATTCATAACCCCATCTCGATAAACGTCCATTTATTGCTTAACAAGGTGCTTGCTTAGGAAGCCGCAGTCATTCTGGCTCATTCATGAGCTCCCAGACCTCTTCGCTTTCCCGATCATAAAGAAGCTTATAGGTGTTATCCTTTACGCCGGTATCGAATTGGCAGACCGATGAGAAGCTGCAATACTGGCAGGAGGTAGCGCCTTTTTTCTTATAGGGCCTGATATCGACCTTCCCTTTCATGATTTCAGTGCACAGCCCCTTCAACAGCCTGCGCACATAGGTACGGAGGAGCTTGAACTGCTCCAGCGTCGCTCCCGAGGTGTTCTTGCCGAGGACGTCCCCTTTGTTGACCGTAGCGGGGATGATCATGGAGGAGCCGTCAATCTGGCGGTCCATTTCCTTGATGAGCTTGACATCCGCCAAGAGCAGCCCTTTCATTTTAAGCTGCCGCATAATGGCAGCCTCTATCTCCTCTTCAGTCAAGACACTACCGCCCCGGATGATGGGATCATCGATTTTAAAATAAAGCATTCCTCCGGGATGTACCTCTTTGTCAGAACTTTTGCCGGTATGCTCCCAAATAGCATCGAGGTATGTGATAAGCTGAATCTGAAGGCCATAATAAACGTCTGATAGTCTGAAATCCTTAGCGCCGGACTTATAATCTATAATCCGCAAATACATGCCGTCCTCTGTTTTGAGGGCGTCGATGCGGTCAATCCTTCCGGTCAGGTTGATCTTGGCCCCCGAATCCAATTCTATGGTAATAGGCGGGTATTTCTCATTGTCACCAAAGCCCGCTTCATAATCTATGGGTTCAAAGCCGCTTCTGCGGATGTGCTCGGCAATGAGCCATACCGCTCGGGTCACCACGCGCTTGAGCCTTGAAGCCAGCGCCACGTAACGCTTTGAGGCGGAAAGACCGGAGCCCTGCATCTTGGCCAGCATTTCATCTACAATTTCAGAAACCTTCTGACTGCACCACTCTCTGTCAAAGCTTCTCCAAGTGATATCCCCTTTGGACACAAGCCTTGAAAAGCGCTCAATGACCGCATGCATAAAGGTGCCGATATCCGGAGGACTT
>JAOABT010000215.1 GCA_026418215.1 Clostridia bacterium
CTCGTCGGCAGCGTCAGATGTGTATAAGAGACAGATTTGCGCCCGACGGAAGCCTGAATAAATACGTCAAGCTGGTTTGCGGTCTAGCAATGACCGTTATCATTGCCGTGCCGGTTATCCAGTTTCTAAAGGGCGGGTTCAAAATGGAGACGCTCGCCTGGAACGAATACACAAAGCTTTCCGAGGGGGAGCTCAAGAGGCGCATCGAGAGGGTTGAAAAGGAGGACTCCAAGCAGATGCTGGAGGTTTATCGTCAATCCCTCATAGAAGATATCAAGACACGCTTTGCTGGGGAGTCCGAATTCATGGTGACGAGCGTAGATGCTGTTCTGTATGAGGACCCGAACAGCGAATCCTTTGGCATGATACGGGCGCTGTACATCGTTATGGAGCCGCAAAAGGGGAATTTTAATAAAACCCTGGGGGCAGGCACCCTATCCAATATTAAGAAAGAGCTCTCGAGCGTTTTTTCAGTGGACGAGCAAGGCATTATCATAGATACCAGCACCTTTAGCGGAGGAGGGTAAAGGATGTTCAAGAATATTACCGGTTTTTTTGTCAGGAAGAAGGACAGCGGGGACAAGAAGAAGCTTTCGAACTTTGAGAATCTTGTCGTCATCGTCGTCATTGGGGTGATCATTGTCATGGCCGTCAGCTTTTTATCCCAGCCAGGCAGTACGAAGGATGTTATGAAGGACGCCAGCAGCATTTCAAGTGGCAATGGCGGGGATGAGGCTTTTGGGGGGCAAAACCTGACGGGGCAGGAGGTTGTCGCAGACCTGGAAAAAAGGCTATCCGAGCTTTTATCCCAGGTTGAGGGCGCAGGTCAGGTCAGCGTGATGATTTACGCCGACAGCAGCAGCGAGCAGGTTCCCGCCTACAATGACCAGCAAAACACAAAGAATGAGGACCGTAATGACGGCAAGTCTTCAGAAATCAATGAGACTCGGGAATTGGCGCTGTCCGGCAATGATTCTCCTGTTATTTTGAAGGTCATGATCCCGCAGATTAAAGGTGTTGTTGTGGTTGCAGAGGGAGCCGACGATATGCTTATCAAGGAACAGCTCAATAACGCAGTATGCACCCTTTTAGGCATTCCCGAGCACCGGGTTCAAATATTGAAGCATAAATAAGGATGGTTGTTCAATATAATGTTATTGACCTTATTACTTTACAGCAATCCACTCGTATCAAAGCGTTGAAGCTCTATTTGCAAATGAAATTGTTTCTATTGGTACATGAAGGTTAATTTTAAGGGTGTCATGATGCCGGTTCAACATAACCAAAGCTTGGAGGGAAGGGTATGAAAAGAAAGCAAATCATCGTACTGGGGCTTGTGCTGGTCATAATCGCTGTGGGCATTCTGCAGTATAACTATGGGGGAGTAGGAGAATCAGCCAAGGTCAATGGCCTCGATGGATTGAGCCTGGCACAGGGTACCGATCTTGAGGATGTTCCGGGCGCCGCCGTTTATGTGAATAACGGCGATAAGACTGACGAGGCGCTGGCTCAGGCTCAGCAAAAGCCGACAGGCTTTTTCTCAGAAGCACGTCTTGAAAGAGACAAGGCCAGAAGCAAGGAAAAGGAAGAGCTTAAGGCTATTGCGGAAGGAAACGAGCAGGCTGTTGCCGCATCGGTCAACCTGACCTCCTCGGAGGCTCAGGAACAGCTGGTTGCCGTTATCCGCCGCTGTGAAGCCGAATCCACCATTGAAACCTTGATCAAGCAAAGAGGTTTTGAGGACGCTCTTGTCTATATGAGCGACACCGGTAATGTTGACGTCATGGTAAAGGCCTCCAGCCTTTCCGCCCAGGATGTTGCCAAAATCAGTGACATCGTCCTCCGCCATTCCGAGGCAACCATGGAGAACATCACAGTGAAGAACGTTAACTGACAAGTTCTGATGAAAGTCCCTTCTACCGCCCGGTTCCAAACGAACCGGGCTTTTTTCACGAAAGAAGGCAACACACTTCGAAGAAAGACTATAAACGATGGGTAACCGGAAGCAGTCGGGCCTGACCCACAAGATAGGACTTCAATAAAAGGTTTGTTTTCATCACCGGAACGAAGTGGGTACGGTGCTTTGTTGCCTCTGGAGTGAAATCCCTGTCGTCCGCCGACACGGCGAGGGTATTTGCAAGGCTAAAGCGCGTAGGCACACAACTATGTACTTCAACGATTCTGCAATGACTCTACAGTATTCCCGCATTGACTGTATAACGCCTTGGCAACGACGCTACAACGACTCTACAACAAAAAAAGCAAATAAAAAAACGTACGCGAGTACGTTTTGTTTATCACATGGAACGTATTGGTACGTTTGTTTTACGTATAAAAGCTTAATTACTTCGCTTGAGCTGCATTGAAAGCCTTCTGAAGCTGAGACTTCTTTCTGGAGGCGGCATTCTTGTGAATGAGATTCTTAGCAGCAGCCTGATCCACTTTCTTAATGGCAACTTTCAGCATATCCTGGCTCTCGGGAGCCTTTTCTTCTACAGCTTCACGGAAACTACGAAGAGTGGTTCTAAGCTCGGACCTCTTAACACGATTCTGAGTGTTCTTGGTCTTGTTTGTTCTCACTCTCTTGACTGCAGACTTTATATTAGGCATTGTCGTTCACCTCCTATTGACTTCGTGCAACACACAATATATTAACACGAAGTTTTTGGCTTTGCAAGAATTTTGTGCCCAAATTTGATTTTTGGTACCTTTGCCGAGTTTCAAACCTAGCTTTGTCAGTTTATCAGATTTTTTTACAAAAACAAAGGCTCGGAATGAAATTACCTGTATTTACGAATAATAAGAAACTAGAATCAGCCATACATGGAGGTTTATTATGGAGAAATTAATGCGGAGCATTCGCACCGATATGGCCGACGAGTCCCGTGTTGTAGGCGCAGGTGCCAAGGCACGTGCCGAAACGGCCTATGGTGAGGGGCTGGAGGTTGAGAATGACGGCGACAAAGAGGTTTCTATCACACGTGTCCACGTCACCAACCAGCAGGGTGAACAAAAGGTCGGCAAGCCTATTGGCAGCTACATTACCCTTGATATTCCGGAGATTCGCGGACAGAGCAGGGACCTCTACGAAAAATCCTGCCGCATGCTTGGAAGAGAGCTGGAACGGCTTATACACCTAAACCCCAAGGATACCGTGCTCATTGTTGGTCTCGGTAACTGGAACGTTACAGCCGATGCGCTGGGGCCTAAGGTTGCGAAGTATGTTCTCGTCACCAGGCATATCTTTGAGTACCTGCCAAAGGAGGTCGATGATACCGAGAGACCGGTTTGTGCCATTTCACCCGGAGTTCTGGGCATTACCGGCATAGAGACAGGGCATATCGTCAAGGGGATTGTAGATAACGTCAAGCCGTCCCTGGTCATTGCGGTGGATGCTCTGGCTTCCCGTAACATGAACAGAGTGAATGCGTCCATTCAGCTGGCTGATACCGGAATCGCACCGGGATCTGGCGTGGGCAACAGGCGCGCGGCCCTTACAAGGGAAACCTTGGGCGTACCCGTCATCGCTATTGGCATTCCGACTGTTGTGGACGCCGCCACCATGGCAAGTGACACCATCGACCTTATTATTGACAGCATGATGGAGCAGGCCGGCCAAAGCAGCGAGTTTTACAAGATGCTGTCCCAGATTGACCGAGACGACAAGTACCGCATGATCCTAGAGCTTTTAGAGCCCTATTCAGGTAACCTCGTCGTGACACCCAAGGATACGGATGAAATCGTCGAATACCTCGCCAAGCTTGTAGCAAATGGCATCAATATGGCTCTCCATAAGAACATCGGACCTGATGATGTCGATCGCTTCCTGCACTGACGGCTTGGATGAACTGGAAAGTAAATGGCTCTGTTATTTGCATATAAATTATAGTATTATTGAAGTTACAGCAAATAATGGAGTGATTAATAAGCATGAGCCGTTCCCCAATAAAGTTTCAAAGCCCAAAGCGTCGTTACAAATTAGCCAATATGACACGGTTTGTCGCTGTCCTGCTTGTTCTAATGCTGACAGTGACAGCCGTTTTTGTCGTTTTAGGAAAATCCCACAGCAACGACCCGGTCAAAAACACAGCTATCGTAGTGACGCCCACTGTAATGCCCTCCCAGGAGGCTAGCCCTACACCACCGCCCATTGTCGTTCCTGAAGGAAAGGCCTTAGCGCCCGTGGTCATTGCACTTGATGCTGGACACGGCGGACGAGACCCCGGAACCTGTTCGCCCTACAACGACACTCTCTATGAAAAGGATATCACCCTTGACATTGAGAAGAGAGCCGCAGAGTATTTAAAGCAAAAGGGCATCAACGTGGTGCTGACCCGTGAGGGAGACGACCATTTGAGCGATGTCATCAAGGAGGACCTCATTGCAAGGGCAGCCGTGGCCAACGACAATGATGCAGCCCTCTTCGTGAGCGTTCATGTCAACTCCTATGATTTAAAGTACAAGGGCGCCGCCAAGGTCAATGGTATGGAAGTCTACTACATGAACAAAAACGAGGTGTATGACAACTTTACAGAGGAGACTTACGCCCAGACCATTGCCGATGAGATAAAAAAAACAACCAACACTAAATTCAACGGCACGAAGCAGGCCAACTTCTCGGTGCTCAGAAATACCAAAATGCCGTCAGTCCTAATTGAAACGGCCTATATCACTAATAAAGACGACAATAACAAGCTTGCCTCCAAGGATTACAGAGACAAACTGGCGCAGGGCATAGCCAACGGCATTGAGGCCTCGCTTAAGCAAATCAACGCCTTCGAATACGACGGCGGTTTATATGTATTTAAGGAAGTCGGAGAGTGACAGGATTGAACGTCCAAGAGAGAATCCAAGAGCTTAAGAATCTTTTGAATTACCACAGCCGTAAGTATTATGTTGAGGATAGCCCGGAGATTTCGGACTATGATTATGACAGGCTCTACCATGAGCTTTTAGATCTTGAGCAGAGGCACCCCGAATGGGTGACGCCCGATTCCCCCACCCAGCGGGTAGGCGGACAAGCCATTGATGCCTTCACCAAGGTGGTTCACGATGTGAAAATGGAGAGTCTGATGGATGTTTTCTCCATCGAGGAGCTCTACGATTTCGATAGGAAGGTGCGCGAGACTGTTTCAGACGGCATTGCCTACGTCGTAGAGAAAAAGATTGACGGGCTTTCTGTCTCTTTGGAATACGAGAACGGGATATTCAAAAGAGGCTCCACAAGGGGCGACGGACTTGTCGGCGAGGATGTGACGGGGAACTTAAGAACCATCCGGTCTATTCCGTTAAAGCTCAATATCCCGGAGGGCATGGTGCTTCCGGTTCTGGAGGTGCGCGGCGAGGTCTTCATGTCCAAAAAGGATTTCCTAGACCTCAATGAGCGGCAGGAAGAGCTTGAGCAAAAGCTTTTTGCGAACCCGAGAAATGCCGCAGCAGGGTCTTTGCGCCAGCTCGAGCCGTCGGTCACGGCATCGCGAAAACTCGATATTTTCGTGTTTAATATTCAGAAAATAGAGGGAAAGACCATTGAAAGCCATACCGAAGGCTTGGAATTCTTAAAGGCCCTCGGCTTTAAAATAAGCCCCGACTACAAGCTTTGTGCGACCATTGACAAGGTTGTGGAGGAGATCAACAGCCTTGGAGAGCTGAGGGGAGGTCTTCCTTTTGAAACCGATGGTGCAGTCGTCAAGGTTAACAGACTGGCTCAGAGAGAGCTTTTAGGTTCCACAAGCAAAGCACCCCGCTGGGCCGTTGCGTATAAATATCCCCCGGAGGTCAAGAAAACCCGCCTGAAGGAGATCATCATTCAGGTTGGCAGAACCGGCGCCCTAACCCCAAACGCTGTCCTGGAGCCGGTGAGGCTTGCAGGAACAACGGTCTCGCGCGCAACACTCCATAATGAAGACTTTATCAAGGAGCGCGATATCCGCGAAGGCGATATGGTCTGGGTCAGAAAAGCGGGAGAGATCATCCCCGAGGTCCTCGAGGTGGATTTCAAGGAGCGACCGGAGGGTACAAAGCCCTATGAGATGCCTTCCCAGTGCCCTGTATGCGGCGCACCGGCCCTCAGAGAGGACCAGGAGGCCGTCACACGCTGTACCGGTATCGAGTGCCCTGCAAGGCTTTTCAGAAGCATTGTGCACTTTGCTTCGCGGGACGCCATGAATATTGAAGGCCTCGGTCCCGCCATGGTTGACACGCTTTTGGAGAAAGAGCTTATTAAGGGAATTCCAGACCTTTATCTTCTCAAAAACAAGCGCGGTGAGCTTTTGCAGCTGGAGCGCATGGGGACTAAGTCAGTCGACAATCTCTTAAGCTCCATAGAGCGCTCCAAGGAAAGCGATTTAAGCCGTCTGCTTTTTGGTCTGGGCATACGGCATATCGGTCTGCGGGCGGCACAGCTGGCATCCGAGCATTTTAAGACCATGGACGATTTGCTGGCAGCCACCAAGGAGGATATCGTAAAGGTTGAGGAATTTGGTGATAAAATGGCCGAGGCCTTGGCCGATTTCCTCCAAATGGAGCAGACCAGGCATACCATCGGTCTTTTAAAGGCAGAGGGTGTGAATATGGCCTCCAAGGTCCAAAGGAAGACGGACGGTGCTTTCAAAGGCCTCACCTTCGTCCTGACCGGAACACTCCCAACCTATTCACGCGCGGAGGCTACTGCCCTCATTGAGGAACGAGGCGGAAAGGTTTCAGGAAGTGTTTCGAAGAAGACCTCCTATGTCCTTGCAGGTGAAGAGGCAGGCAGCAAGCTGGATAAAGCCAATGAGCTCGGCGTAAGGGTTATTGATGAGGAAGCCTTCAAAACGCTCTGCGGCCTCGCGTATTAAACCCGGATCGCGCCTCTTACGATATAGTAGATAGAAAGAAAAGCCAAGGATAATCCAGAAAGAACCTTTTTGGGGGTCCAAATGAAGAAGGATAATAAGTATCATTTATCCATTGATTCAGTTAAACCGGGGATGACCACAGCAGAGGTTGTATTCAACAAGTTCGGAAGCGTTGTTTTATGGGATGGCATCCTGCTTGACGATGCCATGATTACACGCCTGAAAACCATGGGCGTTCAGAACATATCCGTTTTCTCAGATGAGCCCATAGAGGGGATTTCAGCTGCGGGCAGCGAGACCTCGGGGAGTGTATCCCAGCAGTTCACTCTGGATTATGAGCGCGATGCCCATGGTATCAAGCAGGTCTTTTATGAGATTTCCTCGGGAAGAAGCCTGAATGTGGAGGCCACCGAGCAGGTTTTGAGCTCTGTTGTGGAAAAGAGCGGCGAAAATCGCAGCATTATCAATTCCATCATGCAGGTTCGAACCATCGATGAATATACCTATTATCACAGCCTCAATGTCTCCATGCTCTGTATGCTCATTGGGAAATGGCTTAAGCTTGATGATATGAATGTCAGGAAGCTTGCTCAGGCAGGTCTTTTGCATGATGTGGGAAAGACCAGGATTCCGCTGACCATCCTGAACAAGCCCGGAAAACTCACCCACAGCGAGCTTGTTGAAATGCGGAGACATTCGGAATACGGCTATTCCCTTGTGTCCGACATACGGGAAATTCCGCCCGAGGTGGCGGTGGCTGTGCTCACACACCATGAAAAGGAAGATGGAAGCGGCTATCCCCTCGGACTTACCGGTGAGAAGCTCAACCTTTTTTCAAAGATTATCACCGTGGCCGACATCTTCGACGCCATGACTGCCAATCGTTCCTACAAAGGCAAGGACACACC
>JAOABT010000634.1 GCA_026418215.1 Clostridia bacterium
CTTCAATAGCAATGGACAGCGGGTCAGGGCACGAGGTGGACTTAAAGCCTCAGCTAATCCCCTTGAGCCTTTTCCGGGCCTCAACAGCGTCCATTCCCTCTATCAGCGCGGCTATCCCCTGGGCACTGCCGTTGCAGCCGCCCTTGAATACGACATTGTAAATCTTTCCGTCTTGTATGTCAAACTGGACCTGCGATGAGCAGGTTCCGCTATTCCTGTGTGTGCACTTCATGTGATGCGCCCCCTTGATTATCTATCTTCATCTTTGCTATCAGTTTATTAATGGGAGTTCCGAGATTATGAAAGCGTTCCTCATATTCCGTTGCAATGTTACCTTCCAGCATGTCGCTGTTATAAAGGTCAAAGGTGACCTTTAAAAGCTCAAACCCGGAGTTTTTAATCTCCTCCAATGAAAAATCAAAGAGTCCTCGGTTATCGGTCTTGAATTCTATCAGAGCGTCAGCTTTCAAAACCTTTTTATAAAGCGATAAAAAGCTGGACGAGGTTAAGCGGCGCTTTGCATGCCGCTTCTTAGGCCATGGGTCGGAGAAATTTAAATAGAGCTTTTCAATCTCACCAGGCTCAAGGATTTCTTCCAGCTGATCAGCATCTATACTCACAACAGCAAGGTTTTGAAGCCCTTCTTCAGGAATCTTTCGAATGAGCTTTAAAAGCACGGTTGGGAATTTTTCAATGGCAACGTAGTTAATACCCGGGTTTCTCTGGGCCAGAGTCGTGATGAAACGGCCTTTGCCCGAGCCAATTTCCATATGCACGGGGTTGTCATTCCCAAAATGCTTCTTCCATTGCCCTTTAAGACTCTTGGCATCCTGAATGTAATTTGAACACAGCTCCAGCCTGTCATAAGCCTCAGGATTGTTTCTTAAACGCATGCCGTCACCTCCCGATGTGGTTACCTGCCACTTGATAGATTATAAAACATAGGCTAGAGGATGACAATAGGCCATCGCGTGTTTAGCCGCTCTTCCATTTCTTACAAAACTGTAAGCTTCAGAGTCATCTTCTGTTAAGCTGAGATGACAAAAATGATATCCAGGCTAAGAAAAGAGAGAGAATCCTATGAGGATCTCGATGCTTTGCTGGAC
>JAOABT010000317.1 GCA_026418215.1 Clostridia bacterium
TATGATGACATTATAGCAGGCGTCGAGCAGATCAAGTCCGTTCTCAAGGGCGATGCAAGCCGGCTGGAATTTTTCTTTAAAAAGCCAAATGACCTTAAGATTGAGCTAGGCTGGCTCATCCTTGGAAAATACATGGATTACCAGTTGGAGGCCATTTTGGACGATTATCAGCAATTATCGCTTCAGGAAAGGCTTTTTGAGGTGTATTGGTCCATCTATTCCTTCTTTGACGAAAGCCTGGCTAAAAGAGAGGATATTCAAAAAAACTGGCAGGAGGGAAAGCTCTTCAGCTTTGTTCAGGAACAGCTCACCTCTGATGACACCAAGTATAAGCTTCTTTACTTATATCATAATCATGAGCTTCTTTTAAATGAATTGGTGACCCTCCTTCTTGAAGTCAAGAAGGTGCTTGCTGAGGTGTTAAAGCCTTTCGAAGGCCGTATACAGGCGTTTATGGATAACATTGAGCTTAAGCTTCAGGAGAATGCCCATAAATTTCTCGAAGATCAATATGGTTTTTCAAAGAACGATGATGTTATGACTGAAATCTATCCCTCGATTATTCCGTCGTACACCGTAACCCTCCAGAATGCAACCGACGCCTCCGAGAGCCTGATTTTAGGCATTAACACCATCAAAATCAGTGAGCTTAAAAAAACCTATTCTTGCGATGAGGAAAAGTTACTGAATATCCTCAAATCCATATCGGATAAAAGCAAGCTTGAGGTTTTAAAAGCCTTAAAGGAAGGGAAGCTTTACGGCGGCCAGCTTGCTGAAAGGTTTAAGCTTTCCAATGCAACCATTTCCTATCATATGAGCAATCTGGTGTCCCTGGACCTGGTCCATATCGAAAAGGAGAACAACCGCATCTACTATTCTCTTAACACGGCAAAAATCAGCGAATACCTGGATGGCCTTAGATCCTTACTATTAGTATGATAAATCTGGGCACCTCCTTGATCGTGAAGCATTTGCAATCTTCATGGCTCTTTGTTCTTATAATTAGCAATCCGGTCATTATTCTGGTTTGAGGATGTGCTGACAAAACCTGGACAAACGTTCCTTCCTCATCCATGATTGACAAAAGCGCCGCCAGGCCTTAATATAATAAGTGCCCTATGACTCATGCGGACATGGCGGAATGGCAGACGCATCAGATTTAGGATCTGACGGGTGACCGTGGGGGTTCAAGTCCCTTTGTCCGCACCATTAGAAGGAGAGCAAACGCTCTCCTTTTTTTATTGAAATTAGAGGGAAATTGGCCAAAGGGCAGCTTACCGATACTTTATTGAATATTGAGGACGCCGGAAACTATCAGGAATGGACCTATAAAACAGCAAGCCGCGTTACAGTTGTACTCTCGATGAGCCCCAGTAAATCACTGGTGTTTGCCGATCTGGACAATGGTTTTGCTACGATCAATGTGCTGGCAGGCACAGCCTCTGATTCAGGCAGTAGCCTCATCAGTAGAGAACCGTTGGTTATCATAATACGCCGTTTATTGCGCTAAAGATTATTCATAACGATTATGAAAATTTCCAGTTTTGAGGATATAATACTTATAGGCAGCGATGCCATGCCAAACTTTACGATGATCAAGGAGTGCAGTGAAATGAACGAGACCATAAAGACTCTTATGAACAGAAGAAGCATCAGGGATTATCAGGCTGAGCAGCTTAAGGACGAGGAGATAGATACTATCCTGGAAGCGGGTATGTACGCGCCAAGTGCCATCAACGAGCAGCCCTGGTACTTTACGGTGGTACAG
>JAOABT010000436.1 GCA_026418215.1 Clostridia bacterium
ACCTTAACGATCTTACCAAGAGGCTTCGTGATGGTCCTCGAAATAAAGATGGCCGTTGCAAACGCACCCAACGTACACATGCATCCCGTTACAAAGATGTTCACCCGTATAGCCGCCGAAGAGCCGTCGAGCTTCTTTAAAGGAACAGCCGATACAAGGTACCAGTCCGTGCCTTCAATGGGACAATAGGAGGCATACATGGTCTCGCTCAGTTTAAGGTTCTGAAGCTCGCGAATCATCTGCTTTTTTGCTTCGTTCTTGTTGATTTCCTCAAGCAAAACAGGATAAGGAAACGCTTCACCAGGCTTTAAAATGTCGTTTGGACTGGACGCCACAAGGATATTCTCCTTGTTGATAAGCTCAACCTGTGCACCATTTCCGAGGTTGACCTTCTTAACAATGTCTGATAGAAAAGAAGCCTCAAGAGCCAGCATGGCCGTAGCAAAGGGCTTCTTGTTCTTGACGCCGCTCACGGTGTAGCACATTATCAGGTTCCCGTTTTTGTCGACAAACCATACAGGAGCTCCCTTGGCAGCTTTGGCCCTGGCTGCAACCTCAGCTTTGATATCGCCGCTCCCGAGGTTTATTCCAGTTTCAAGCTTACCGTAATCGATGCTTGCTTTATCCGAATAGACCGAGAAGAATTTGACCTTCTTCTCATTGACAAAGGCCGTCTGGTAGGCTTTCTTAAGCTCGTCAGTCATCTTGAATTGTTCCGCCTTGGCAGATTTTTCGAAATTTCTAAGGCCCTCTTGCACCAAGGGGTCGAGCGTAATTTCAAAAACACGGTTTTTGATGATCTCCATTTCGTTCTGAACTGTGACCCCGAGCTGTATGGCCAGCTGTCCCGAATAAGTCCCCACCAGGCCGCGGACAGCCTTGCGGGATTCGAGCGAGGCCGCCAGCCCAAGAATAAGCACAGGAATAATGCCAAGCAGTAAAAAGGTCGCAAAAAGCCTCTGCTTGATTTTGATGCTTCGGACAAACATCAGAACACCCCCAGATAAAAATATTCTTTTTAGACCCTTTGAGAAGCTCTCTCTATGATTTCCATACAGGCGCGCGAATTGTGGTACGGACATTTCCAGGGCTCCACCTTGGGCTGGCTTAAATAGGGCTCCCCTGCCCTATCAGTTTTCCAATACCATTCCCCGCATTTTTTATCAATGATGCTGCTTTTAATGAAGGACCAGCATTGTGCGGCAGCTTTTAGAAATGCGGGGTTAAGCGTGATACTGTAAGCATTTGCGAAGCCCACGACAGCCTCAGCCTGGGGCCACCAATGCTTATCGGTATCGATATGGCCGTGCTCTTCTTCGTTGAAAAGACCGCCGTGGAGGGTATCCAGCCCCTTATTGAGAACGACATAAGCCATTTTGGCCGCTTCGTCGTAAGCCCTGCTCTTTAAGCCGGGCTCACCAAGGACCTCTGCGGCCTCACACATGAGCCAGCTTCCCTCAATATCGTGGCCAAAAGAAACGATCTGGGAGCTCGCTTTCCATTGCTCGTTAAAAAAAAGCTTGAATCTGTGGGTGTCTTGGTCAACAATGCGGGTCAGCATGATATCGAGCAGCTCCTGCTGGGCCTTGACAAGACGGTCATGACGCCAGACGCGTAATAGGGACGTATAGGCTTCGAGAATATGCAGATGGGTATTCATGGACTTGATGTCATTTCGGTCCTTGTCGCTTAAACGCATATCCGAAATGGCCTTATAATCTCTGGTCAGCGCTTCAATATAGCCTCCGAAAAACGAGTCCCTGTAATGCGCTTCGAGAATGTCAAAAATAGCAATGGCCTTTTTAAGCGCCTCATCGCAAGAGGACACGCGGTAATACTCAGAAAGGCCATAAATAGCAAACGCCAGATTGTAGGCCTGCTTGCGGTCATTGATGGGCTTACCCTTATAGTCTACCATCCAGTAGACGCCGCCAAATTTGTCATCCCAGAAATGGTCGCAAAGGAAGCGGTAGGCACGCTGGGCCATATTCAGATAGATAGGCTCACCAAAAATGCGGTAGGCTGAAGAAAAGGTCCAGAGAATCCTGGAATTCAGAATGCCCCCCTTCGGGGCTTTATAGTGAACAATCAGGTCATTGCTGATTTCGCCGTAGAACCCGCCGTTTTCGGTGTCGGCGGCGCGATACATCCAAAAAGGCAGAATGTCCTGCTTAAGCTCGTTAAGCATTTCTTGGGCAAGAACGGTTAGAATACCGGAGTCCTTGTTTTGAAGCTCCGCATGCATAAAACATCCTTCTTCCTGTTTTATCCTTGCAGGGCCACAGACAGCTTGCCTCTAGGTGAGCTTATAGCTTTTTATCCCAGGTAGGCTCCCGACCAGTTCCTTAAGAGAACAGAAGCTTGTTCCCGGCTTGGTCGAGGAAAGTGTCCCTGCACAGGCCATGATGGCGGCAATCTCCGAGACAGGAATTGCGTTGACAAGGCAGTAAATCAAGGCAGCAAGCGAAGCATCTCCGGCACCCGTCGTGCTTGACGGCGTTATAGGGAAAGGCACTGCCTTGTAGCTCCCTTCAGACGATGCTAATAG
>JAOABT010000461.1 GCA_026418215.1 Clostridia bacterium
AGATGTGTATAAGAGACAGCCACCTGAATCTTGAGCTTATCGTTTCCTGTAGCCTCGCGGAAAAGCTTTTCAAGCTTCTCGGTGAGCGCCTTATTTTCGTCCTCGGAGGTCTTGTCATCGGCCTTCATGGTGCCGGTGATATCCGCATCAACTCGCATGAACTTGATATCCCTGTTCTCATTTTCCATAAAGCTGATGAAATGGGTATCAATGATGGTATTCAAGATAACAGCATTCATGCTGTGTTCCTTGAACATGCGGATGTACTGGGCCTGCTGCTTTTCGTCATTGACATAATATACCTTTTTATCGGCATCCTTGTTTTGATCGAGGTATTCGGGCATGGTTTGATACTTGCCTTCGATTGTCTTATAAATAAGAATATCCTTGACCTTCTCAAAGAACTTGGGCTCTCTCATGCAGCCATATTTAACAAAGGGGTTGATATCGTCCCAGTATTTTTCATAGCTCTCGCGGTCCTTCTTGAACAGAAGCTGCAGCTTGTCCGCCACCTTCTTGGTGATGTGGTTGGAGATCTTGTCCACATAGCCTTCGTTTTGCAAGAAGCTTCTGGAAACGTTAAGAGGCAGGTCGGGACAATCCAGACAGCCCTTTAAAAGCAGCAGGAATTCAGGAATAACCTCTTTGATGTTGTCGGCCACAAAAACCTGATTGTAGAAGAGCTTGATCTTGCCCTCCATGGTCTCAAACTCATGCTTGAGCTTGGGGAAATAGATGATGCCCTTCATGTTGAAGGGATAATCCATATTGATGTGAATCCAGAACAGAGGATCGTTAAAGTCCTGGAAAACCTCGTGATAAAAGCCCTTGTATTCCTCATCGGTGCAATCTCTTGGATTTTTAAGCCATAGGGGGTGCGTGTTGTTGATGGGCTTCTCTTCCTTCTTCTCAGCCTTATCCTCGATCTTTTCATTCTCATCGATCAGATAGATTTCATACTGGAGGAATGAGAAATACTTCTTCAGAACCTCGCGAAGCTTCCAGGCATCAAGGTATTCCTTGGAGTCCTGAGCCATGTAAAGAGTAACAGCAGTACCCATGCCCGCTTTATCTGAAGCACTCATGCTGTATTCGGTATCCCCTGTGCTTTCCCATATTACAGCCTGAGAGCCGTCCTTGTAGGACAGTGTCTCAATGGTAACGCGCTCCGACACCATGAAGGAGGAATAAAAACCAAGACCGAAATGTCCGATTATCTGTTGATCGTCAGTTTTGTCCTTATACTTCTCAATGAAGTCCTTAGCGCCAGAGAATGCAATCTGATTGATATATTTTTTGACCTCTTCATCGGTCATACCGATTCCGTTATCAACAATGGCAATGGTTCCCTTGTCCTTATTGACCCTCACCTCGATGCGGGGCTTATAACCCTCGGGAAGCGATGCCTCACCGATGTCAGAAAGCTTTTTGAGCTTGCTGATGGCATCCGAAGCATTGGAAACCAATTCTCTTAAGAAAATATCCTTTTCGGAGTAGAGCCATTTCTTAATAATCGGGAAGATATTCTCGGTATGAATCGATATGTTACCTTTTTCGTTTACCATACGAAACCTCCATTTTTCTCCATCGTGTGATATTCCATAAGTTATGATAATATCAAGGTCAGAGTATGTCAAGACGAAAATTAGCACTCTCATGATGAGAGTGCTAACGTTAATCACTATTATTATGGAGGGACTATACTATGGGCTAAACGGCCTTACCGTCGAAACCATTAACCTCGTCCATGCTGGACATGGCCTTAAGCTGGGAACGGATAATGCTTTCGATTTTGGCCTTGTAGGATTCAACATCGCGTTTAACGCGTTCATATTCAAACCGGACGCCTAAAACCTCATGATTGGCTTCCTCAATGATCTGGCGTGATTTAAGGTCAGCCTCCTTCAGAATGTTTTCGGCCGTTTTTCTGGCATTCGCAATAATATCCTCACTGGTTTGCTGGGCAACAATGAGGCTGTTCTGCAGTGACGTTTCAATGCCCTTGTAATACTTCAGCTTATCCTGGCTGTCCTCAAGCTTTTCCTTCAGCCTGGCGTTTTCCTTGATGAGTTCGGCAAAGTCTTCGACGACCTTTTCAAGCACATCCTCGACCTGATAGGCATTATAACCGAACAATGACTTCTTAAAAACAATGTTTTGAAGGTCATTCGGCACAAAATTCATATGGTTCACCCCCGTTTATGTAAGGAGCTAGATGAAATCAATAAGGTTATCTTTTTTATCTCTTTAACAGGGTATTAATTAAATACAGCACAATCATGACTACAAAAGGCGATAGGTCCAACTTGAGCTTTTTATCCCTCATCTCTTTGGTAAGAAGCTGTCTAACCGGCTCAAGCAAGGGCTCCGATATTCTCTGCAGGAATAAATAAGGCACAGAATCCTTTCGGACTGCTTTAAAGTCACAAAAGACCCGGATGATGAGTACAACCTCCATCAGAAGGATCACACCTCGTAAGGCCATGATCAGGGCCTGCACGCCATCCATTTCCTATTTTACCCAAGAAAATACGCCTTTATTACGCATTTCATCCTTTAAATCCCCAGTAATTTCAATGCTTGCAGGGGTTGCAAGGAAAATGCCGGTGGAAATCTTCTGGATATCGCCATCGAGGCAGTAAACCGCGCCGCTTAAGAAATCTACCATTCTTTGTGCAAGCGGTGTATCCAGGCCTTCCACATTCATAATAATGGGCTTGTTAGATTTGAGGTGATCACAAAGCTCACGTGTTTCAAGAATATTTTGAGGTGAAAGAATGACAACCTTGAGGTTGTTATTATTATTCATATTGAGAACTTTGCCTTGAGCGTTCTTCTTTTGAGAAGAGGCATAACGATCATTTCTGGTAGGTGTGCTCTCCACACTCTCTTCCTCGTACATTTCCTCTTCGCCGTCGGTATTGGTTTCCCAGCCAACAAAATCAAGAACCTTCTCAAACAGCTTTGCCATAGTACATTCCTCCAGTTTTCATTCGTAAAATATCATCAGCCTTGAGGCTAATAAACTCTTTCTCCAAACAATGCGCTTCCGATTCGAACCATGGTGGCGCCTTCTTCAACCGCAATGTGAAAATCATTGCTCATACCCATGGAGAGAACTTCCATATTGATATTCTCTACTCTTTCCCTCATGATGTCAACTGATAGTTGTTTTATTGACCGAAAAACATAGCGGACTTCCTCGGGTGTCTCAGTATAGGGCGCTATGGTCATGAGGCCCTTTATATCAATATTACCCAGGCGCGAAACCCTTAATGCAAAGTCCTTGGCCCCCTGGGGGGATATGCCGGCCTTGGTTTCCTCACCTGCCACGTTAACCTGTATCAAGACCGGAAACCTGTGATTAATCTTGCTTCCCCTCTCGGATAAAGCTTCGGCAAGCTCCATACGATCTAAGGAGTGGATGAGCTTGACACGGCTGTCCAGGTACTTGACCTTATTGGTCTGAATTCTTCCAATGATATGCCAGCAACAATCTCTATGAAGTATATCGGACTTTCTAAGATATTCCTGAACCCTGTTTTCACCAAATTCTTTGATTCCCAGATCAAAAGCCTGCTCCATGATATCGGGCTCAACCGTTTTGGAGACCCCCAGGATTTGAACGTCGCAAGGCGCACGCCCAGCTTTTTGACAGGAAGCCTCAATGGTGCTCCGAATAGAGTTGAGATTGCTTTCAAGGAATTCCTTTGGGGTTGAACTCATTTTTCAACCACCTGCCCTTCCTCAACATTTTTTGGATTCAGTAAAAAGACTTCAAAAACCTTAACGCTCTTGTCACTGTCCTTAGGGTCCAAATTGTCAATAATGGCGTAGGAATCCTGCCTTCCGACAATTTGAACACGTTTGATCCTGGCCTTGTTCATTTCAACAACGACAATGTCAGCCGTGTGATCAACCTGGTTTTCGTTGATCAGGCTCCTTAACGGCACCCTCATACCGGTGACGCTCTGCGTGACAAGGTTTCCTGCTACACTGCGAAGCTCCATGGTTTTTTCTATGTACTTGTTCATATGGGCCACAACCTTCTGGTAGCCCTCGGCCACGTCTCCGACTTCTTGTATTGAAACAGGCACCCGCTCGTTGACGCCCTGGAGCTCAACCTCGTAGGAAAGTTCAAGGTTATTGAGCTTTGCCTTGTCTAATGCCACCTTAAGCTCCTTGCCCTGCTTTTCCGGTACAAAAAAGACAATCCAGCCTTCATCGTTGGTGACAAGCTTCCCAAAGCTCTGGTCCTTCTTGACAGCTATCTCTGAGGGCGTGAGGTATTTATCGGTGGAGACCTCCTGCTTCTTGATGCTTTTTAGTCTTTGCAGAGTAATGTCGTTGATATTGGCGGCATTGAGCTGTTCTTCATAGCCGTCGCAATGATAGGACACGACCCCTGAAGAGGGGGATAGCACACTTTTGACAGACTTTTCACGGCTGCTCCTAAGTCTCTCCAACTCTTTCTTTTCATCCTTCAGATCACCATCCGGAACATTTTCCAAGAGATAACGCGCCTTTGCCTCCAGAACATTGTCGATGGCAACCCTCATGGAATCAGCATTGCTCAGGTTCCCCGAGTTGGAAAGGTCGGTAAGCTTGCCGATTTGGGTTTCAATGGCATTCTCCCAAAGCTCGCGCTCGGTGCCAAAGGAATTATCGTATTGGTCCACAACCCTTTTCAGTATCTCAATTTCAGTTTGTCTATAGTTATCAACAACGGTCTTCTTATCAGAATGAATAAAGGCCGCAACCTCGCCCTTGTTGGCCACACGCTCGCCGTAGGAAATGCTGGGGATGAGAATACCGTCTCCTGGCGATTTCAAGGGGGTTTCCTTCCGAACGAGAACACCCTGCAGAGGCACTTTGATCTCAAGGGTTGATGTTTTGATGACACCAATTTCGTAGTTAACAGAAAAAACCCAATTCCAGACAGCAGGGATATAAATAAGCAGCAAAGCAAAGCCAAGGAGGCTAAACAGCCTTCTTCGCATCCTTCTTGCCTTCCGTTTCCTATTCCTTTCCTCCAGCTCGTTTGTCATGGGTTCCTCCATGGGGATGTCTTTTGTAGGCTACAGGGTAATGATGCCCTGGTTTATGAGCTCCTGAACAGCGCTCATGACGCCCAGCTTCACATGCTCGTAAACCAGCCCTCCCTGCATGTAGGCTGTATAGGGCCTGTCTCTTATACACATCT
>JAOABT010000515.1 GCA_026418215.1 Clostridia bacterium
GTTTTCCCTCAATCAAATGATGCTGGTACATCATATGCTTGAGGAAGTGCTTTGGTCAGGCCTTTCGGCGGATAACTTCCTACTCGAGCCCCACCATTTTCATAAGAAAACGGGCATTGGAGGTCCGGCAGCGACCCCGGTGCAAAAGGTAATCAAAGTGAATCTGGCCATCGGCGTAGGTTTCGGTAAAGTGAAGGTTACAAAAGCGTAGCGCGTCTTCTGCTTCAAGGTCACAAAGCTCGTAGTCGTGAGTTGAGATAAAGCCTATGGCCCAAGGCTTGTTGAGGCCACGCAAAACAATTTTGGCTCCCTCGATGCGATCCTTGGAGTTGGTGCCCTTAAAGATTTCATCAATCAGAAAGAGCATGCCTTCCTGCTTTTTAGAATAATCCACGATTTTTTTAATTCTCAAGAGCTCGGCGTAGAAGGTGGAGATACCTTCGTTTAAATCATCCTGATTTCTCATTGAGGTTAAAAGGCTTAATACAGAGGTGCTCATGGTCTTTGCACATACCGGCGCGCCGGCCAGCGCCAGAACAAGGTTGGTGCCGACGGTTCGGAGCAGGGTGGTTTTCCCCGACATGTTCGAGCCCGTGATGATGCCCACGCCCTTAAGCTCTACATCATTGGGAACACGCTTCTCATAGTGCAAATAGGGATGGCTCAGCTCCCCGGCTGAAAGGGCGGGCTTTCCCTCAGTAATGACAGGATAGCATTGCACAGGAGTGATCATGCCCATCACAGCCAGGCTTTCCAAGGCCTCGAACTCGGCAAGGGTCTGAAGCCATGCACCAACCTTGGTGGCATTGGCCTTCTGCCAGCGCTCAAACGCCCTGAAAAGCTGAAGGTCCCACAGGAACAGGGCATTAAGGATAAAATAGATCAGCGGGCTGTATTTAAAGTCAATATAGTCCGAAATCACCGAAATACGCTTGATTTCCTTTGACGCCCGGGCATTGGGGGCTAAAAGGGCTTGCTGAAGCTCTTTCAAAAGGCCATCGCTAAATGTCTGACGCTCCAAGAGCTCTATAAGCCTCCGATAGGCTCCAAGCTCGCTTTTATATTGGTTCACAAGGGAAAGAATGGGATTCACCGTGAGGAAGCTCCATAAAAAAAGCAGCAATTGAAGGATAATACCTGCCAGAAGGGTGCCGAAAAGCCACGGTAGGGTACGACCGGCGAAAGCCGCCGATAGTATCGTCATGCAGGGAAGCCCGTAGAGAATCAAGGGGCTTTTGAGGATAGGCGAAACCTTAGGAGTTTCTCTGAAGGTGTTAAGGAGAGACTCCGGGTTCTTGGAATTCTTACTGAAAAGCAAGCCCTGAAGCATCAGCTGCTCTGAGAGATCCAGCTTTTGAGAAAGCTCCTTGACGGCTCCCTGCCTTTTTAGTATCTCCTCCCTGCACCTGCCTGTTTTGCCCAGGAGCTCGGAAAGCCTTTGCCTGCCCAGATAGGTGTGGGTTTGGTTGATAAGCTGGAAAAGCGATTTGGGGCCGAAAATGTTAAGATCGGCAGCATAAGGGTGTTCACTCGAAAGAAACTCATCTCCCTTATCCGAAAAATCGGACCAACCGCCATCCATTCTCTTAAGATTGTTCTCATGGATCACAATGAGCATCTGACAGCTTTTCAAACGGCTTTTTACGCCATTGTGCCTTACAACCACGACAATGAAGGCCAGCACAAAGACTGCGGCTGACCAAAGTGCCGGCTGATATTGCTTGTTCAGCAGGAAATAACCCAGGGCTGCTACCAGAGCAATAAAAAGAATGGTTCTTATATTGATAAAGCGATCGTTCTCCCTTTTAAGCAAGGCTTCCTCTTTTTTAGCCTTTTCCAGCCGTTTTTGAAATTCTTCCCGATACATCTTCCATACCTCTTATCCAAGATTTTGTCCCCTTGTCGGGAACTCATACAATATCCTTTTGACGCAGTGGATATAATAGTTATAGGCACTCATACAATCTTATTATAATAAAACTGGTTAAAAAAACCAAACGTAGGATTTATATTGATTCTACGCTCCGAGGCTGCTATGAAAAAGGAAAGTCAGAACAAAAGCTTGCTATTAAAGCTTGTATGCCTGGGTCTGCTGGCTGCCGCTGTGGTGCTTGTTATGATCAGGTTCGCGCCACAGCTTATCGCGTTGGCAAAAAACCCTCAGCAATTTGCAGATTATCTTCACGCCTACGGCTTCTGGGGCTATGTCATATTTATTTTGTGCGAGGTTCTGCAAGTCATTATTGCCCTAATTCCCGGGGATATGTTCCATATATCGGCAGGGTTTATTTATGGCATGCCGCTGGGCTTTCTGCTGGCCTACTTCGGCGAGGTGCTGGGCGCCTTGATAGCCTTCGGCCTTGCCAAGTATTTCGGCACCGACATTGTTAAAAAATTCGTGAGCGAAGAGCGCATCCAAAAGACCAGTCAGCTCCTCAATTCGGCCAAGGGCAGCTTCGGCATTCTCATCTTATGCCTCATCCCGGCCATACCCAAGGACATCCTCATTTATGTGGCCGGCATCACACCGGTTAAGCCGCTGCGCTTTCTCACTATTTTCCTTTTATGCAGAATTCCCGATATCTTTATTAAGTCCAGCGGCGGTTCGGTGCTTTACGCACAGAACTACAC
>JAOABT010000521.1 GCA_026418215.1 Clostridia bacterium
TTCAGGTGCCATGTTCTTAACATCTCAGGGTACCCCCTTCATGCTCTCCGGAACAGACTTCATGCGCTCCAAGGATGGCAACAGCAATACTTATAACGCATCTGATGAGGTCAACGGCATCAAATGGGATCTTGTGGGCAAGAACAAGGATGTTTTTGAATACTACAAGGGACTTATTTCCCTCAGGCAGAATCACCCTGCATTCCGAATGACAACTGCCAAGGACGTCAATGACAACCTGAGCTTCATTGACGGAACAAGCCAAAGCGTCATTGCTTACACACTCAACAACAATGCGCGTAACGACAATTGGAAAACCATCCTCGTCGCCTTTAATGCAGGCAAGCAGGAAGAGACCATAACCGTTCCTGTAAACACTACATGGAATGTGGTTGTGAATGGCCAGCAGGCTGGAACCAAGACGCTTTCATCCATCGAAGGCGCTACTGTCAAGATTCCTCCAATGAGTGCTATCGTAGCTTATGATGCAAAAACAGCCAAAGGTGATGCAGCTCCTGTATCAGGCAGCGCGTCCACCACTCAAACCACTGCAAACGGCTCTAATTCAACACTCTACATCATTGGTGGGGCTGTTATCGTCATTATCCTTCTTGCACTCCTGTTGATGAGAAAGAAGAAATAACCCAAATGTCATAGTTTTTGAAAGGGTCGGCAACGGGTTGCCGATCCTTTTTATTTGCCCGGATGATAACGGGCTTTATCCGTAGGGTCGGCAACGGGTTGCCGATCCTTTTTGCTTGCCTTTTCATAAAAATGTGTTAACGCTTCTTTTGCTATACTAAAAAGCATATATTGAAATGGTTTTCCTCTGCTCAAAAGCCGTTTTTCGTATTTTTGCCCAGCAAGCTTATACATGTATATATAATCTACGACTAATGAATAAGCTCAGGTATTCCTTTTCAATAGCTCAAAAACATAAGGCAAAGAATGCTATGGACATCGTATAGCAAAATTTTTGGGACAATAATTTGAAAAATGTTCCCGGAATATGTAAGATTATCATATAGCACACTAAATAGTAGGAGGTTTACTTATGGATTTGATGTTTCTTGCTCCCTTGGGCTCGATTCTTGCGCTCTGCTTTGCCGGCTACCTGGCTTACAGTGTCATCAAGAAGAGCGAAGGAACCGACGACATGAAACGTATTGCTGCTGCGGTACGTAAGGGCGCCAATGCGTACCTTAAAAGGCAGTACACAGGTGTCGCCATGTTCTTCGCTGTCATGGTTATCATCCTCACTATTCTTGCTGTAACTGGCTTTCTCACCCCCTTTGTCCCTGTCGCATTCCTGACAGGCGGCTTTTTTTCAGGCCTTTCCGGGTTTCTTGGCATGAAAATTGCTACCAATGCCAATGCCAGAACAGCCAATGCCGCCAAGGAGAGCCTCAATTCAGGCCTGCGCGTTGCTTTTTCAAGCGGTGCTGTTATGGGTCTCGTTGTTGTAGGACTTGGACTTCTCGACCTCTCCATCTGGTATTTCTTCCTGAATTGGTTCTACCGTGATCTTGCTAGTCCGGAACGCATTCAGCACATTACCAGCGCTATGCTGACCTTCGGTATGGGCGCAAGCTCCATGGCCCTGTTTGCCCGTGTGGGCGGCGGAATTTTCACTAAGGCTGCCGATGTCGGCGCAGACCTGGTTGGTAAGGTTGAAGCTGGCATCCCTGAGGACGACCCGCGAAATCCTGCGGTTATAGCTGATAATGTAGGAGATAATG
>JAOABT010000598.1 GCA_026418215.1 Clostridia bacterium
GTATTGAAGTGTAGATGGGTTCATGCCATCCTTTGACATTGCCTCATAGATGGCAGCAGCCTTTAAATAATAAGGCCTGGCATCCCCATAATATCCGGTTCTCACAAGATTATTGGCCATGTCGCTATAGCAGTTGGCCAGATCACTCTGAGCCTGCTGGTTGGAGGAATCCGAGGCAAGCCTTTGCATAATGGCCAGAGCTTTGCTGTAATACGCTTCTGCATCAGTATAGTTACCTGATAGATTCAAGTTATTGGCCATATTGATGTACCCATAGGCTAAATCACGTTGAGCAGGAATATTCGTATCGTCTATCGCAAGCTCCTTGTAAAGCGCTATAGCCCGGGCGCCGTATTCCGCGCCCTCATCATATTGACCGGAGAAGTAGGAAGAGAGCTCCATGTTATTGCAGGCATCTGCAAGCCCCTTTACATAATCACGACTATAGTAAGTATCATTTAAGTCCTCATAAAGCGCGATCGCCTTTTTTAAATAGTCCTGTGATCTTTTATAGTTACCCGTGGCATACCAGGTCAAGCCCATATTGTTATAGGTCATGGCCAGATCCTCTTTAGATATGAGGACTGAATTTTGATCAGAGAGTGTGTCATAGAGCTTGATGGCCTTATTGCAATAGTCGTTGGATTCGTCATACTGACCTAAATACTGCAACACCAGCCCTATATTGTTATATCCGTCAGCCAGACCCTTCAACGCCCAGGGAATAGAATTATAGTCCGGAATTCCCTTATAGCTTCTAACAGCTTTTAAAAAGTATTTCTTAGCCTCCTCATATTGCCCCAGAGCATAGAGACTGTTTCCGTATGCGTTGTAGCCTTCACCGAGATCCTTTTGAGTCTGCAGGCTTTGATCCTTCTCATAAAGCTCCTCCAGAAGGTCAACACCCTGCCGGCCTATTTCCTTGGCCTTACGGCCGTCACCCAAAACCACCCAGGCATCTGAGAGCTTGCTGAAATTGGAGGCTTTTTCGCGCTTGGCGTTTAGATTTTGTTTATCCAGCTCAATGATGCGGTTAAGAGCTTCAACATTAGTCGTCAGAATATCGGTCACGATGGGATATGTGTAGGGCACATCCCGAAGGGTATCGGGAAGCTCATAGGTCAATTGCGAGATGGAGTCCATGACAATTTTTCTTTCGGACTCGGTCACCTTTTGGTAGTATATGGCTTTTTGCCACAAAATGAATCCGGTTAGCCCCAGTACCGCAAGCGCTGCTGTTGAGACACCGGCCTTTATGAGGAAGGCCTCACGCTGGCGTCTTTTATCGGCTTCGCTTAGGGTATTGAAGCCGATATTCATACATGCGGCGATGATGCGGAGCATTTCCCGTTTAATATTTGCCTCAGTTTTTTTAGTGGTGGGAGCCGCAACCCGGAGGGTACGCTCCAAAATATCGGGAACGAGCTGAAGGGCAGGCGGAAAGGACTGTTCAGGCGTCCCGGCAATGAGCAGGGCAAAGATTCTATCCGAAAGGCCCATCTCAATGAAGGTACGCACTTCTCGGTTGACCCATTGCGATTCGGGGGTATCCGGAGAGCAGACCACCACCAGATAGCTGGAGTGGGCTAAAGCCTGTGCGATGGTATCGCTGAGCGCGCCTTTGAGCGGCAGCTCCTCCTCATCACGGAAAACTCTGTGTATGCCGGAAAAGCCCTTGAGGCTTTTGGGTAGCTTGTAGGTTTCAAGAAAAGCATGAAGGCTCTTGGACATCCGCTGATCCAAGGGCTTGTGCCTGTAGCTTATGAAAACATCATATTGGGGATTATTGTCGCTCATTTGTTCACCTCCCGAAGGCTCATAGGGGCAAGTAGCTGATGCCGAGGCGTCCGTTCTTGACATATACACTTCGTTTTTTTTCAGAATAGCCATTTTGTCCTTTATGAAGGTAGGTCACAGTTAACTTGGCTTGGTCTGATTCTCTTAGGAACCGGGTAAAGGCTTCGGTGCTCACAAAGGATTTTCCGTTTATCCCAACGATGATGTCACCCGGCTCAATACCGGCTTCCAAGGCAGCGCCTCCGTCTGTTAAATCCGCTGCGAACAGTGCGGCGCCATATTCGTTTGAGCTTTGATAGAGCCATTTTGCGGCTGCTTTATACGTTTCGTCCAGGGCCTCCGACTCAGCCGCATCCAAAAGGATTTTGAGGCCGTCTTCCCCTTTGCCAAGCTGCCGCATAAGGATGGCCTTTCTGGCGTTAAGCTCGAAATTATCCGAGGGTGAGCGGGTTAAAAGGCTTGAGAGGTCTATCGTCTCGGCCTTTTGCTTATTCTCCTGCAGAAGATTTTCGGCATTTTCCAGCATGAGATTCTGTACGAGCGGCCAGGCCTCGGGAAGGTCAGAAAAAGCCTCCGGCATCTCCACATAAATCTTATTAAGCACGTCATTCGCCATTTGCGTCTGTTCGCGAGAGATTTGCGCCTGATGAAGGGCTTTCAGTGCCAGATAGGAAAACGTGATTGTTATGAGAATCATCACTGAACCAAAAAAAGCCAGGAGGGAAACGAGTCTTTGATGTGCGCGTTTGTAATGCCGTCTCTCGAGATCATCATACGCGCAGCCGATGAGGGCTGCAATGACCTTCAGCCTGGCATGCCTCAAGAGCTTCAGGGATTTTTTTAAGGTATTGGAGCGTATGTCGGCGGCCAAAGGCTCTGTGACTTCCTCTAGCTGTTCGATTTGCCCATCCGCCCGTAATCTTTGTATGGTTTTGGATTCAAAGAATTGAGGGGGAAACGAGCACAATGGCTCACCCTCGGCTAGAACGGGGATGATGTTGGGCTTTCTGCCCAAGGCCGTAAAGTAGTCAATTAAGCTGTGGACATAGAGAGAATCCTTTGTCCTCGGCGAACAGACAAGAATCAGATGGCGCGAGTTCATAAGGAGGTACCGCACATTGTCTGATAGCGTCATTAATCCTGCTTCAGTATCATTCTGCACCACAATATCGTCAAAGCAAAGAGCGGATTCCGGAGAAAAAACGCCCTTCGGAAGCTTGTAGCTGTTGATCTCAGCGGCTAACCGCCGGGCTATGGTAAGGTCCGGCTCTGCCTGATGACAGGCTATGTAAGCATCATATTTAAAGTCCTGAACGGCTTTTCCCGGTTCCGGGGCATTCTCTACCATGGGGCAGCCCTCCGTTAGATACGAGTTTTTGCATGGTGGTATTCTATGGCTACTCTATCATCTTAGAATGGGCAAATCAATCCATTACTTCGATGACAATTCTTTTAGCATAGAGATGAACCGCCGTTTGCCGCCTTTTGACAAGCCTCAAAGCTTTATAAAGCTATTCGATGGAGCAAAACAGAAAATCATACTCGACACGATTACAAAAATAAAGGAAAACGCGGTCAAAGTAGTGGGATAAGACCTCTCAAAGACAGCTTAGCGCAGCCAGCAAATAGTCATAACCGATCCGCTCCTGCTCGAGTCGTATCCTTTCTCCCAGTTGATTCCAGCGCAACTGATCGTAGAGCTTCGCCTCATCATGGTTTAGTCCCATCAAGTTACCCGTCTCAGGCCTGTCTTCCGTTCCCCAAAGAGTCTGATGGGCCATAAGCGTATGCCGGTCCATTAGAAATGATACTGTTTGGGGAAGTACGCTACGCAATTGGTTGAGAATAGCAAAGCCATGTGTGTCAATATCGCCCCAATAATAGATGGCTTTCTTCTTCAGCCATTCTGCTGCCTCAAGATGATCAAAGCCGTAGCCAGACCCAAAAATCAGGATTGCATCAGAGACATTGGGGAAGGCAAGAAAGTTGATTTCATTTTCCGTGATAAAAACTTTGGAAACAGGCAGATCTAATTTGGCAAAGGCCATTTCCGTAACGGTTATATCCTGGTCGGCTTGGAACGGCAGCAATCGGATGCTTGAATCCAGAAGGCGGAATCGGACTCGAATCGGCTTTTCAAGAAAGCCAAAACGGCGGCAAAATCCATGGATACCCGATACGGATAGATCAATCTGCTCAGAAGGCAAGACCAAATCAAAAAGTTCAGCCAATACCCCCCGGTATTCTTCAACCAGTTTTGTATGAACACCCGGCAAATCTATCTGTCGCAGATAGATCGCCGGACGCGGATGCCGTCTTATCCAGCCGACAATGTCCAAAAGTTTGGGCCATACAGAGGCAAGCTCCAAAGCCCGAAGCGGTCGTTTGATTAACCAGGGGACTAGGACAGGCTGCTCTTGAAGGGTTTGCTCTAAAATCAAGGAGAATTTTTCAGCAGAGTTTTGTTGGTTGATGAAGGCAAGTGCATCCTTGACATGGTCAATCCAAATTTCCGCAGGAACACGATTTTCTCCGAGAACGCGGTGATTCACCTGACGCCAAACCAAACGGTAGTATCTTTCAGCCCCGGATAACAAGGCAATCCATTCACGCACTTCTGAAAACCGTTCACTCAATTCTTTCGAAGTGGGGCCTTTAAGCACCAGACGCAACGGAAAGACCTGTTCTCCGCCAGCCATCGCGGCTAAGATCACACCACGGTCCCAAAGCTTCTGCACTTGATTTTTGACATCTTTCGGTGTTGTCCAGCTCATCTATCCATCCTCTGCTTTTCATCGCGATATTCCTGGATGCTGAGATTACGTAAAACCGAGCTGCTGCCGTCCTCATTGCATACAAAACCGACATTCGCAACAAAGGGTTCGATGATATGGATTTTCTGCAAAGGTGTAACAATCAGCAGCTGCAAATTCAGTTGTTCAAATAATTGCAGACCATATTGGGCAGATTCATCGGAACCTCGGCCGAATGCTTCATCGATCACAACAAAACGAAAGGAGCGGGAGTGTACAGCGCCCCATTCGAGGCCGAATTGATAAGCCAGACTGGCTGCAAGGACTGTATATGCAAGCTTCTCCTTCTGGCCGCCGGATTTCCCGCTGGAATCAGTATAGTGTTCATATTCTGTATTATCTTCGCGCCATCGCTCACTGGCGGCAAACATAAACCAGTTGCGGACATCTGTTACTTTCTCTGCCCATTTCCGGTCCAGATCAGAATACTCCGGACGTCCAAGAAAACGCTCAATAATTTTCTTAACCTGCAGGAACTTGCTTTCTGCATACTGTGAATCTTCGGAACCCGTAAGTGCACCCTCGGTGCAAGTGCGCAGCTCTGCTTGAAATTCGCGGATTTCAATATCTAAATTCGGCTGTGTCTCGAGACTGATGTAACGCCCCGGATTGTAATCAATCTGGGTCAGTGACTGATTGATTTGTTTGATGCGATCACTGATTAACTCCCGCTCGCGATAGAGCTGGGATTGAAAATTGGCTACTTCCCGAATTGTATTCTCATTCAGCAGCGCTTTAAACCGCTCTTCAAATCGAGGCAGGTCATCGGCCTTCAATTGCCCCAGCATCCTTTTGAATTCAGGGCCTGCATCCAGATGGACATCAACCTCCCGTGTTTCCAGCACCCAGGCCTGTTTGTATTCGGTCATTGATTTTATAATTTTTTCACTTAAACGGCTGAGCCTTTTATCCTCGGCATCAATTTTCCCCTGAAGCCAAGTTCGCATTTCCTGTTCACGGTTATCACAGGATTCAACAGTCAGCAAAACGGCACCGAGCGCTTCTTCGCGCATCCCTTCAAGGACCTTGAATAGCGCATCGTCATCAGTTTTTCTCTCCTGCCAAATAGCTTCTGTCTGCTTTTTCAGAGCCTGATTATCACTGATTTTCTGCATGGTCTTTGAACGCTTGTCACGACGATCCAGGAGCTGCTGTTCTGTTGCCTGCATCGAAGCCTTTAGCGTATCCAGCTGAGTCGTAAGCGTCTTTAGCAAATCCGAGGCAGCTTCCAATTCCGCCTTCTCAGCCTTCAGCCTTTCAACCTCCAAAGCCAATGGCTGCCAGTCAAGCTCCATGAAATCTTTGTATTCCCCTAGCAACGAAATATTTTGGATTTTTGAGCTGAGTGCCTGCTTCTTTTGCTTCAATCCGTTTATACGGTTGGACAGTTCAGTAAGCCGCTTCTCATGTAAACCGGCTTTCTCCTCAAGGGTTTTGATTTTGTCATGATTGCTCCACCCGAGAACATAATGGCTTCGATCATCAATTCGCTTTCTGTCATCCTTTTCATGTCGTTCGCCTGGAGATTTAATCTGACCGGCGCGGGTGATGGCACGGGTTTCACGGCGAAATTGCTCCTGCGACAAGCAGCATGTCAGGTCAAAGCGGTGCGAGATTTCCCGTTCGACCCATTCACGGAATGGTGAATCGGGCTTAACAATGAGTTTATGTACCAACGAATCAGACTGAAGAGGCGGAAAATCATTACGAACGGCATCCCGCACACGAAAATAGACCAATCGGCCCTGAAGGTGCGTTCGATCCACCCATTCGGCAACGCTGGCGTAGTAGCGGTCCGGAACCAGGAGCGAAAGGCCAAAGTTGTGAAGCAGCCGCTCGATAGCACCTTCCCAGTCTCGCTCAGTTTCACGTACCTGAAGCAATTCACCGGCAAAGGGCATCTCTGTTTCGGCCAGTTTCAAGGCTTGGCAGAGGTGACGCCGAAGTTCAACTTGTTTTTCATCAATATTACTGCGACGCGCCTTCAGTCCATTAATTTCTATCCTTAATTGATCGTAGTCTTGCTTTTCCTGGGTTTGCTGATAGGCTGCGGCATTGATATCGTTCTGAACCGCACTTTCATCATCCTGAGCGGTTTTCAGCCAACCAATCATTTCAATCTGCTGCCTGAGAAAAGCGTCCTGCGAAGTAGCGGGCTGGGCATCCAGCGTTTTTATCAGTTCAGCATAGCGGTTGGCTTTATTCTGGCGACGATTCCGATCATCCTGAAGTCGTTTGATTTCTGTTTCAAGGCTGCCGATACGATCTCCGCCATTATGGGCAATACTGCGCTCGAGCTCACGTGCATGTTCCTGCTGAGTCCGCTGCTGTGCCTCCAATCGGTTTATTGCTAAATCATGCCGTGCTAATTCTTCATTCAATGCAGACAACCGTCTCTCCAATAGACCCGTTTTTTGTACGGCAAACCAGGGACGCAGGCAATCGCGGCAAGATCGTAGATTGTCGGTTGTTCGTTTCAGCTCCACATGACGGTCATAGTCCGCTGTAAGCGGCTCCAGCATCTCGATCTGCCGCTTTGCTTTTAAAACTGCCTCATGTGCGCGGTTCAGGTTCTCAAAATGTGCAACAAGGGCATCAATCCGCGATCGGACCTCGAATGGCTCCAACATATGCTCACGAACGAATGCCGTCAGATTACCGACCGATTTCAGGGAAACTGTCTGATGAAACAAATCCAAAGCTTGCTCGTTGTCGATACCGAACCTCCTGCGAAACCAAGCCCCGTAAGGCGGGAAGCTGTCAAAAAGCTCGACACCTGCTAAACGTAGACGTTTTCGCAAACCAGTCATCTCGTTTCCGAAACCAGAAAAATCATTGGTAATCGAAAGATTCTTTTCACTGGCAGCATAAAGTCTGGTCGGCTGAGCAGCTGCATCCTTCATCCAAAACACCTGCGCCAGGGTGACAGTTTTGTCATAGCCTGCATTATAAAAAACGCCCAAAATAACCGAATAGCTGTTATGATCCCGGAGAGCAACCGGTTTGGCGCTGGAAAGGTTCTCCTGACGTTCAGATTTGAAGTATCCTAGGACATATGAGCGCAAGGAGCGTTCGCGGCTGTCAGACCCAGCAGCTTTGTTGTATGCGATTCTCTGACTGGGTACCAATAAAGTCGTGACCGCATCAACCAAGGTCGATTTTCCGGATCCAATGTCTCCGGTCAGCAAAGCATTTTTACCATTGAGGTGCATGGTCCACACCCGATCTGTAAACGTACCCCAATTATAAACCTCCAGCCGCTGCAGGCGAAATCCTGCCAACTGGTCATCGGTTAGCATTTCCATTAATAACTGCTCAGACATCTTCAGCACCTTCCCATGTTCCGGCCAGCTGGCGTTGATAGTCAGCCAACCGCTCATTAAAATCAGTAAGCCATTGTGCATCAACAAAGGCTTTAATAATCCTCCGGACTTCAACCATGTTCCCTTGCCCCCGCAATCTTCGGATAAAGCCTAAATCAGCAATTTTATTAAGCGTCGTATCGACCTGATCGATCAGTCTGACTTCGTTGCTGCCCATGGGAAGGAACAGCCGGATCATTTCCACAATTTCATCCCGGGATAGAATGAGACGCGTTTCACTGCCGCTGGCATCAAATTCAGCCAACTTTTTTCTAAGGAGTGCCAGAAGCAGGCTGACCGGATAGGAACTGTCTCTTATACACATCTGACGCTGCCGACGAGC
>JAOABT010000019.1 GCA_026418215.1 Clostridia bacterium
TACGCGAACAATGTATCAGAAGGAATGCAAGCTTTACCTTCCGGCAAGCCGGAACGTTTTTTGTCAGAGACGGTGTAACGCATAAAATCCAGCCCAGATTGCAGCACAAGCTTGCAAGGGAGTGCGGTATCGATTACAAAAGTATTCAGTAGAATTCCTGAGCTATAGACTCTGTGCATCTCGACGGGGTCTATTTTTACTTGAGGCTTATGGGCTGGAGGCTCTTAGCATAATCTCCGTTGAAGAGGAGGGACAGGCTTTCTATGCGACGTAGGCTAATTTTTAGTCGACAACTCATTCTTTTAACTATCCTAATTTGAGGCACTGTTTAATGGGTATATATGGGATAGTGTATAGGCCTGCTTACTGCCGCCATAGATAAAACGTAATCTGGCAGGGATTGTCAAAACAGCTGTCTAATAGGCTGTGAGTTTTTTTGAGTTCGTCAAAGGAGACGCCATGAGCATAAAATGTGATTTTTCTGGCCAATATTCATCAAAAAAAGATGAGCTTATTTTGTGTGAGGGTGGAAAAACGCAGTCAATCCTCTTAATGCTGAAAGGTAAGATCGATGTTCTTCTTTCGCCCGTCTTCAATGAGCGGAAGTCTCAACAAAATCCCGCTCCAAGGAGCTTTCGCCTCTTCACACTTGATCGTAATACCTTTCTTTGTGTCAATGACATCCTGCGCAGCGGCCAAAGTCTGTTGAGCCTGAAGACGAAAGAGGTCTGCGAGCTGTTTTGCTTTCCGGCCTCATCGCTCACCGCTATTAAAACTGTTCTATCCACCCAGAAGGATTATTCAGCCTATATTGTCACTTCTCTCGCCTTGCTCATTGACTTGAGCTATTCGGCTTATCAAAAACTACTTCCTGTTTATCATAAAATGAATGTACTGGTTCAGAACCTGTCTGTCTATTATTGGGCCATTAAGGATAAGTTTAATTGCCGTTTTGCGACTGAGCTTGAAGCGCTTAACCCCTACAGGGATATTTGTGAAGGCTTGAAAAAGGAACGTTTCAATTTCTTCCCGGTGAATTACGAAAAACTTATGACACGCAGTGTCTGCGGGTTTTTGGATGAGGAAGAGGAAAGCTTGGATTGGACGGGTATCGAATACTTTTCCAGCATCCTGAATGTTCCGATGGAGCATCGAAAAGGATTCTTTAACTACGAGCCATATGTCTGCGAATACCACGTCCGCAAGGGCTCGGAAATCCTTGACACCATCATCCTTCGAATCAAATACCTCATCTCAAAGCTAGCTAACAATTTGGATTGTCTATGCACCTCACATGACAGTCTCATGAATACTTACAGCAAAATGGCTTTGGACCTAAGACAGGATAGGGAAGCCGCCTTTACGATATTGACCCTCCTTCAAAAAACGATTGAAGAGGTATGTCCGGGCCTTGAAAAGCTGCAAAACGAGTTTGACTACCTTACAGAAGTTCGCGCTCAGGATTTAAAAGACATGCTGCCTTGTATCAAAGAAAACCTGGCTATCGATACGTCCTTGCATTCAGGCGCAGACACAGTCTTCGAATTACCCGAGGAGCTTCACAACAGCCTCGATAAGATTCTAGCCTATTGCCTGTGCCCGCAGGATGCTTCTGACCGTTTTAAGCAGATGCTCAGCCAGTTCAGGGCTATTAGAGATAAGACTTCTTTGAACCCTGAAGAAAGAGCCCTGCGTGAGGCTATCACACAAGAGTTTTTCTCCCTTTATGAGGAGGCCTTTAAAAGAGCTCAATCAGAGAAACACTGTTCTAAGCTCATCAGCATGTTTTTAAACTATGGCTACATGGACGAGAACCTGATTACTCGGGAGCAGGCAATTTCTTTATACCGGCTCTGCGACAAGGAGTATGCGTCAAGTGGCTACTCTGTTTACACCGCGAAGCAATGGCTTGAGATGATTCACCAGAACAAGCGAGAGCCCTCCATTAATGAATTCGGCCAGGACTATGCCGATGTTTTCAGAGATATGAAGAAGCGGAGGATGGTTACGGATTCCGACAAAGCGAGGTATGATGGCGATTATACGGCTAAGGTGAATTTTGAAATAACCAACATGCTCAAAACCAATCAAAAGGTTTGCCATGGTCACATGGGCAGCTATTTTCCGGTTCTTCATAAGGACATGATTACCCGAGACCTGGAAAAGGCTGTGGTAACACCCTCCAGGCTGGAGAAGGCCTTTAATGACCTTTTGGCTATCGACTTCTCCGCTTTTTACCGTGAAATCTGGTATAAAAACGATTTAAAGGGTATTGAAAAAGAACCCATCATGAAGGAAATCAGGCCTGATATCATTATCGTCCCGACCTTCGGCTCGAGGGCCTCCATGTGGCAGGAGATTGCAGGCAGAAACAGGAGCGCACCCGGAAGGTTTATCGTGCCTGCCTTTACCGATGAGGACCTCGACAGGATGGTGCTGAGGCTGTTTGGCTCCTTCAGATGGGAGCTCTGCCGAACAATGGCAGGTGTAGCTTGGAATGACATTACGGAGAAATCCCTGACCTCTGAATATACCGACTATATTCAGTTTTTTAAGAATAACAATGACCTCACCGAAGACGCCAAGGAAAAAATCAAGGACCAGATTCAGAGAAACAGAAGCATGATGCGAGAAATATTTACAGGCGATTACGAAAGCTGGGTAAGGTACGAGTCCCAGGGCATTCAACGGCTCAACAAAATCGCACGTTCTATTATGATGCGCTATTGCCCGCCTTCCAAAGAAATTCGTGAAGTCCTTTCACGGCATCCGGCTTATAGTGATTTTGTGCTGCAGGTGAACTATGCCAGAGAAAAAACGGCAAAGTCACTGACGGCCAAGTACACCAAGCTCTTCAAAAACGGGCCTATGGATAGGGATATGGAGCTTAACCTCATTTTTTATAGGGATTTATAAACCTGTTATACAGAATTGATTATGGACTGCTCGCCAGACGAGAGGCGAGACTGTTCACCGGACAAGAGGCGAGACTGTTCACCGGACAAGAGGCGAGGCTGTTTTGCAAAGATTATGCTGATGCTTTATTTCATGATTTAACGTATTTATGCTATATAGAGTCCTAAGCTAATAACTTTAATATCCAATCTACTGCGAAAACAGTTAAACAAGCTGAAAGAGCCACGGTTAAGAGGCTCTTTTCTTTTAAGGACAGTACCATGGCAGCCAACGTCCCGGCAATGGCTGAGTACAGTGAGCTTGTTGAAGTAAAAATAGCCGGAAAGGTCATGGCACCTAATACTGCAAAGGGAACATAATAAAGAAAAGAACGTATAAAGTTATTCTCTATCTTCTTTTTGAAAAGTGCCATGGGGAGCATGCGTACCAGATAAGTGACCACTGCCATCACTAAAATCGATTCTATCATTCTGTCACATCCTTAATGGGGAAGAATAGAGCCCCCAGTGCTGAAGCCGCAAGAGCACATATTATGATGACAAATCCGCTTGATAACTGGCTCAGAAGAGGCGCATAGCGCAGAACACAGCTAATACCAACAGAGAGTAAAATCACATTCAAAACAGGCTTTGAGTGCTTGGCAGGCGGGATGATGATCGCAATAAACATGGCATAGATGGCAATGTTCAAAGCTGAGCCTACCGATTGGGGAAGAAGGGTGCTGGCTGCAGCGCCTAAAAAAGTACCAAAGGCCCAACTAAAGGACGGCGCCGTGATAAGGCCATACATATAGCG
>JAOABT010000035.1 GCA_026418215.1 Clostridia bacterium
GACGCTTGGCAGTATTATCGGCAAAACGGCCCATGAGCATACGCAATGGATACAGAAGTGGCTTAAGGATGAACAAGGCTTTACAGGCTTTGTGGTTTCTGACTGGGAAGGAGCACAGCTCATTCCTAAAAGTGATTTTCGTGGTCAGATTGTAAAAGCTGTTAATGCCGGCATTGACATGCTCATGGAGCCGGATATGTGGCGTGAGACGCTAGAGGTTCTGAAGCTCTCGGTAGAACAAGGCGAAATAACACAGCAAAGGATAGACGATGCGGTTTCTAGAATTCTGAAAGTCAAATTCGAAAATGGTCTCTTTGAGAACCCTACTGGGAATATTAACGTTGAACCCGCAACTGTAAGAAGTAGCAACCTTCAGGTGGCAAGAGAGGCCGTTCAGAAGTCTCAGGTCCTCCTAAAAAATGAAGGCTTGCTGCCACTCAAAAAGAATGCAAAGCTATTAGTTATTGGGCAGGCCGCTAACGACATGGGTGTTCAATGCGGTGGCTTTACCATGTCCTGGCAGGGCTCTGAGGATATCAGCTCAAAGAAAGCGATGGAAGGAACCACTATTCTCGAAGGAATTCAGGCTGTTGTTGAAGCCAATGGCGGCAAGGTATACACTGATCCGCAACAGGCTGGCGATGCCGACGCGGCCATTCTGGTTTTAGGAGAAGCACCCTATGCTGAAGGATCGGGAGATGATTCGCAGCTGAGCCTTTATAATCAATCTGCGCTATCCACCAATAAAGAGGCTATAAAGAAGGCAAAAGCAACCGGTTTGCCCATTATTACTATTCTTGTTTCTGGAAGGCCACGTATTATAACCAATGAGATCAAAGATTGGAATGCCTTTATTATGGCCTGGCTTCCCGGAACCGAGGGTGAGGGCGTAGCTGACACGCTTTTTGGAGATAAACCTTATTTAGGCACCTTGCCTTTTACGTGGCCAAAAAGCATAGCTTATTTTAAAGAGAAAAATCAGGCTGACATTCTCTTTCATGAAGGCTTCGGTATTACAACCGGGTATTAAAATCTGATATTTTTTTCATATATCGCTTTCACGTCCAATATACTTATACTGACCGAATGGGTCATGCACCTTGCATGTACTCGACAGATACTGAAGGGGGATTGGCCGTGGATAGTTTGTACAGCATTTATAATGATATTGCTGAGAGAACGAAGGGCGATATATACATAGGAGTGGTGGGTCCGGTAAGAACCGGTAAATCCACATTTATCAAGAAGTTTATGGAAGCCCTTGTCGTTCCCAATATCAAGAACCCGTACGAGAGAGAAAGGGCTGTTGATGAAACACCTCAGAGTGCGTCAGGACGAATGATCATGACAACGGAGCCGAAGTTCATCCCCAATGAAGCGGTCACCATCACCATGGACGACAATGTCACCTTAAGGGTTAGGCTGGTCGACTGTGTAGGTTTTATGGTTAAGAGCGCCATCGGCCATATGGAGGATGAAATGCCCCGCATGGTGAAAACACCATGGTCAGAATATGAAATTCCGTTCGAAGAAGCTGCTGCCATTGGAACCCGCAAGGTTATCAATGACCATTCCACCATCGGTGTGATGATTACAGCGGACGGCTCCTTCACCCAATTCTCCAGAGGCGAATATCAGGAAGCTGAAGAAGGTGTTGTGAGAGAGCTGAAAGCATCGGGTAAGCCCTTTGTCATTCTCCTCAACAGTTCTTCTCCAGAAGCCCAAGAGACCAAGCAATTGGCCAAGGAGCTGGGCGAGAGGTACATGAAGCCTGTTATTCCTGTTGACTGTCTGAACCTCAATATTCAGTCCATCAACAAGATCATGAACGGTGTGCTTCTGGACTTCCCGGTCCGTGAGATCTGCTTCAATCTGCCTGGTTGGATTCTTTCTCTGGATAATGAGCATTGGCTTCGTAAAGAAATGATGAGCGCCATCAAGGACTCCTTCATGGACCGCTCAACCGTTCAGATGACCTATGATGCAGCCGATAAGCTCAAGGCTTATGAATTCCTGAATAAGGCCGCCATCAATGATGTCCGGATGGGGTCAGGCGAGCTCTGCATGGAGATTAAGCCTGCCGACGGCCTGTTCTACAGGATTGTCAAGGAAGACATCGGCCTCGAGATTGACGGCGAACAGAGACTCTTTACAGTAT
>JAOABT010000047.1 GCA_026418215.1 Clostridia bacterium
TTGCCGGAACCATTGGGTCCTAGGAGGGCATAGGTCTTTCCGGCCTCCAGAGTGAGGGTGTCAAGATCTACAACTAAGCGGCCTTGGTAATACTTTTTAATATTTTTCACACAGATGGTCATCAGGATACTTCCTTTATTGAGACGAGTCTTGTCGCTTGACAATGGCGTGTCTTTAGATAATTGCCCTTTGTTTAGGATCAGCTATTCGTTAAATAAGATATTATTGACACTGATTTGTTTTAGCTTTGTACTAAACCGACTATAATGGTTTCTTGATTACACGCCCAAGCTATAATGTCTATTAATGTTAAAGTAATTGAACTGTAAAGGCTTGACCTCAGCAAATGAGTTTCAAATACTTCTATTTGCGGTGGGAACAATTACTGATGGGTTATATGCTTGGCCGAGTTTCAAAAGGCACATCATTCTTTACCCTCAAGGGGTTTTGTTGTGCTCCACAACCCAATATTTATAGCGCCCCACGGCTTCTTTCCTGAAAAAGCTGTACGACGTAATTAACGAGAAAGGAAAGGATTAGCAGGATGATACCAAGTGCCAGAGCCCTTCCGTAATTTCCTTTACTCGTTTCCAGAACGATGGAGGTTGTAAGGACCCGGGTGCTGTAGCGTATATTGCCGCCTACCAGCATGACAGCACCAACCTCGGCGACAGCACGGCCATAGCCTGCTAATACAGAGGTCAGCAGGATGGAACGTAGCTCAGAAAAAAGGATCAGGCCGGTCTTAAAGCCCTTAAGACCCAGTCCCTTCAGTGTCTCCAGGACAGGCAGACCGTTCTGACGTGTGCTTGCGGCGCAAAGCCCGGTGATAATGGGGGCGATAATGATAAACTGCGCCAGAACCATGGCTGTAGGGGTAAAGAGCAATGCCATGGAGCCCATAGGGCCGCTTCTGGAAAGCAGCAAATAGACGATGAGTCCTGCCACAACGGGAGGAAGCCCCATAAGGGTCTGAATGAGGCGCAGAAGCCCCTTTCGTCCCTTGAAATCACGTAAACCCAACAGCATTCCCAAGGGGATACCCAACAGGGCTGCCAGGGCCGTACTGGTCAGCGTAACGGCCAGGGTAAGCAAAATGACCCCGATGAGCTCGGGGTCACAGGATGCGATTAAGCTGAAAGCTTCCGAAAAGGGGTTGCTTGTGGGATTCAAGGCCATTCCTCACATCTTCGTTTATTTCTCAGTCAAGGTAAAGAGGCTTTCGCCGAATTCCTTCTTGCCGTATTCGGATATGAGCTTCTTGGCTTCAGCGCCGGTCATCCAGTCGATGAAGGCCTGTGCGCCCTTGTTGTTAATGCCCTTGTGCTTTTCTGGATTCACAGCAATGAGCGTATAGGTGTTTTTGAGCTCCTTGGCGTTCTGAACAAGGATATCCAAATCCAGCGTGCTCTGGGCCTTCAGGAAAGTCGCCTTGTCTGTCAGCACATAGCCCTTCTTTTCACTGGCAATTTTGAGGCAATCGAGCATGCCCTTACCTGCTGAAAGGTACCAGGTATCATTCTGTCCCGGGGTGTAGCCTATTTGCTTCCAAATGGAAAGCTCCTTCTTATTTGTTCCCGATTCATCGCCTCTGGATACGAAGACTGACTGTGAGTCCTTGATCTTCGTAAAGGCATCGTTTGCGGATTCCATACCCTTGATGGCGGCGGGGTCATCCTTGGGGCCGGCTACGACAAAATAGTTGTACATAAGCTCAATACGCTTAATGCCATCACCGTCAGCAACAAATTTCTCCTCATCGGCCTTTGAGTGAACCAGAAGAACATCGCAGTCGCCGCTAGTGCCGGTTTTAATGGCCTGACCCGAGCCCTGGGACAAGATTTTCAGGGTAATGCCGGTTGCCTTTTCAAAGGCCGGCTGTAAAACGTCCATAAGACCTGAATCATTAACGCTTGTGGTGGTGGACAGAACCACGGTTCCACCTGCTTTTGGGGTGCCGCAGGCAGCTAAGCTAAAAACAAGAAGTAGTGAGAGAATGAGACAAATACTACGTTTCATGCGAAAACTCCATCCTGTTATTTTTTTAACGGTTTTTCTTCATTTTAGCACAGGGGTGAGAGAAATCAATACGGCAAAATGTCAGATTACTTGGGAGAAGGTGCCTCAAAGTCTATACAAATTAGGACTTAAAAGGTTTTCATGAACTCGGTGAAGGATACAGATATGTGACCCTTTGTATAGCCGAATGTGGTTTACAGCTCTTTTTCTGTATCTTTAGACTTGGAGCGGTCCTTTGCTTTCTCTTTTTCCTTATCCTTTTCCCGTTCTTTAGCCTTATCGTCCGAGGTCTTGGCTTTATGCGCCTTTAGCTCCGCCAGAATACGTTTGGCAGCCAGCCTGCTTGCATTGGCCTCGAGGGAGAGCTTTAAAGAAAGCCAACGGAGCCGTTTTTCAGCTTCCTGCTCTGTAAGGATTCCCTCTTCGAGGTGGGTTATGGACTCCTTAAGCCGTGAGGAGGTATTTTTCATGGCTTCCTCCTGAATGGCATTAAACGCGTCAAAGAGCTTGTTCACAGGTGTTTCAGTAATTTCATCAGCAATAAGCCTGGTGATTTCCGATAACGAGAGCACCTGCTTCAGGTTCAAAACAGCCATAAGATAAGCCAGGTGCTCACGCGTGTACTTCTTCTGTACGGGCCTGGGCATGACCTCATTTTTAACATAATTGTTAATCATGGCAGGGGTGATGGATTTTTCCTCTTCTGTCTGGGTGAAGATGGCCATTTGCCTTTCAAGGTAGGTAATAACCTGATCCATATAGAGATCGATGTCGGGGAGGGTTGTCCAAACAGGGGGCTGATAGCCGTCCAGCTCATCGGCCCATTTTAAAAGGGCATCCTCATAGGGAAGCATAGGCATGTCTCCTAGTTTAATAAGTTAAATCTATTATAACGTAAAGAATAAAACTGTTCAATGTCGTTATAATAATTATTGACACAATTAAGGCAATAATATAATATAGTATTGAAAACTAGATAAAATAATTTATTATATTACAGGAAGTGATTACAGTGTTTAATATGATGAAGCGCATCGAAGTATGGGGCGATTCCGTATTGAAGGGTATTATATATGACGAAACCCGGCAGAAATACAAGCGACTGGAGCAGAATGGCGTGCTTGAGAGCATGTCTGAGCTGGGGCTTGATATCAAGAACAATACAAAGTTCGGTATGACTGCTCCAAAGGCTAAAAAGCTGATGCTGAGCGCTTTGGAAAAGGGAACGGATGCCGAGCTTGCACTCATAGAGTTTGGCGGAAACGACTGTGACTTCAAATGGGCGGAGGTTGCCGAGGCTCCCGACGCGGAGCATCAGCCCAACACGACTCTGGATGTCTTTAAAGCTTGTATTACCGATATGGTCCAATCCCTTCGAAAGCATGGCATAACGCCTGTTCTCATGAACCTGCCGCCTATTCACTCACAAAAGTATTTTAACTGGATCTCAAGGGGTTTAAACGCTGATGCAATCCTCAAATGGCTCGGTGACAAGGAGCTCATCTACCGTCATCACGAGTGCTACAGCCTCACGGTCATGAATTTGGCCAAGAGCCTCAATTGTGACCTGATTGACGTGCGGCAGCCGTTCCTTATGAAAAGAGATTATGACCATTATCTCTGTGAGGACGGTATACATCCTAACGAGAGGGGCCATGCCATCATTAACGAGGCCTTGTCCGGGTATGCCAGGTCAAAGCTTCTCGTTCAGGCACAATAAAGGATAACAGCAGGTCTCAGGAAGTCCAGAGACCTGTTTTCATGTACTCTGATAGTAATCCTCGGGGTGGCCATAGCTGCCCATACACTGGCGCATGCTTTTCAAAACATCATCAAGAACAGTCTGAGATAAAAGTAGATGGAGGGATGAGAGCTTAATGGTGATCAGATTTAAAACACCATCAGGAATAGCTGAGATAAAAGACCTCAAAGGCCAAACAGGTGGTGCAATCCTTTTGTTGCGAAGTCCCATATAATTGGTTATACTCAAAATAACACAAAAATTGGAGAGTATTGAAGAATGAACGAATTGGGCACAAAGCACAAAGGACATTTTATACTTGTGACCTACGCCATATTGCTCTATCTGGCCCTTTCCCATTTAAGCGAGGTTCTTACCTTTCTGGGAGGACTGATATCGGTAATCACCCCATTCATCATGGGCATACTGTTTGCCTACATCCTCAATATCTTGATGAATTTTTTGGAGCGGAGGCTATTTTACCGGCTTGACAAGTCCAAAAAGCCCTTCCTCAGGAAGCTTAAGCGCCCTTTAGCGATATTTGCGACCTTCTTTATTCTCATTGCCTTTATTACAGGCATTATCCTTTTCGTTGTACCACAGCTTTCATCAAGCGTACGCACACTGACCTCAAATATGGAAAGCTATATAACCTCTGCGGAAAAGTTTATCAATGATACGGCGGCCAGCTTCAACCTCACGGGAGAATTCTGGAAGGGTATTTCGGTCAACTGGAATGAGATTATCACCAAATCAAGCCAGTTTATCTCAACAGCCATCCCTCAGATTGTATCCTTTGCCATGAGCCTCACCAGCAGTGTGATCAATATGGTCATGGGCTTGATTATCTCGGTTTACCTTCTAGCGCAGAAGGAAAAGCTTATTTCCATCCTAAAAAAGCTTATTTACGCATTTTCCTCCCAAAATGTATCCCATAAGGTCATCGATACCGGCGTTCAGACCAATAAGGCCTTCCAAAGCTTTATTTCAGGGCAGGTTACCGAGTCCCTCATTATGGGTGTTCTTGTGTTTATCGGCATGCTGATTTTCGGCTTCCCTTATGCCATCCTGTGCAGCACCATTATTGCGGTCACGGGCGTCATTCCCATCTTTGGCGCATGGATCGGCACCTTGCCCAGTGCGTTTATCATCCTCATGGCCCAGCCGCCGAAGGCCATCTGGTTTATTGTGTTCATTATCTGTCTGCAGCAGGTTGAGAGTAATCTCATTTATCCCAAGGTGGTAGGCGACTCCATCGGCTTGGACGGACTCTGGGTGCTATTTGCCCTTGTGGTTGGCGGAAGCCTCTTCGGCTTTGTCGGCATGATCCTGGGAATCCCAGCCTTTGCCGTGATGTACGCGATTGTCAAGCGTGTCACCTATAGGAAGCTCAGAGAGAAGAATATTGTGGTGGAATGATCAGACCTGCTCGATATAGCCTGTTCCTGTAAAGCTTGCAACGAGGTTCTTCTGGTCATCCACAGCTTCGACCTGATAGGTGCAGAGCCTGTTGGCGTTTCTTTCCACATAAAGCGTCATCCTTCGTTTTTTATGGCTATTATGACACTTCTATCAAAAGGCAGCGCCAAACTTTTTACCTTTTGCTTGACGGGTTGTCTGTTTGTTTTTATAATAGTTATGAAAACGTTTTGGAAGGAGGAGTAAAATGGCTACGATTAAGGATGTTGCAAAAAAGACGGGTTTCTCCATCACCAC
>JAOABT010000084.1 GCA_026418215.1 Clostridia bacterium
AGATGTGTATAAGAGACAGATCTATATTGTGCCTATGGTCAATCCCGATGGCGTCAACCTGGTCAATAAGGGCCTTAAGGCCGTTGCAAACCAGGAGGCCGTTGAGGCCATGGCCATGCTGAAAAGAACCTATCGTGAGTGGAAGGCCAACATCAACGGGGTAGACCTAAACCGTCAGTATCCGGCCTATTGGGATGTGAAATACGACAACGTCGGAAAACCCGCATCAGAGAATTACAAGGGCAAGGCCTCGGCCACAGAGCCCGAGGTTAAGGCCATGATTGATTTTACAAGGAGCCAGGACTTTGCGCTTGCCGTGTCCTTCCACACCAAGGGAAATACGATTTATTGGGCTGATAAGAATACCGTAAAGCTGATACCCGGTGTAGAAGCCATGTCCAAGCGCCTCAGCAAGCTCACGAACTATTCCAGAATGCCCATTTCCGAGAAGCCTTCGGTTTACGGTGCAGGCTATGAGAATTGGTTCCGTCTGGAGTTCAAGCGGCCAGCCTTCTGCATTGAATTATCGCCGTCCAATGGCACTGATATGCCTCACGACGACAAGAAATTTGATTCTTTAGTCTGGAACAAAGCCAAGTATATCGGCTTGTTCTTTGTTGACGAAGCGCTTAAAAGGAAATGATGCCTTTGCCTATTACAATTATGCCGAGCATAATTCAAAAGCCTGTATGCAGCCACTAGAGCTTCACACAGGCTTTTCATCTTGTATATAAATCTTAATTAAGACTATTTTGTAAGGTTAATCTTAATCCATGCAGCTTTGGGCTTAATTGAAAATGGTTCAAATATCACTGCTCTTAACCCTTGGAACATCCACCACGTAAAGATATTATCATTCCAGGAAACCAAAGGTCGTACCTACTTGATCCTTACGCCCCATATCTTTCTGGCATAGGAACCCACCACTGCGATATCGTTATAAACCGAGGGTGAGCTTTCGATATTGCCGCCTAAGGAGACCTTATCGAAGTCCTTGCCTGTCATGGGGTCAAACAGATGCATATAGCCGCCGTAATCACAGAACAGGCCGTAGGTTTTTCCGTCGTCGCTCTTGATATCAACAGGAGAGCTCCAGCTGTAAGTATCGAGGGTTCTCACCCATATTTCATTACCGGTCTTCTTATCAAGACAGACGAGCTTTCCATCGAGCTCGCTTCCGGTGAAGCATACCGGATAGATAATGCGGTCTGCAATATCATCCTTGCCGATGAGGGGTGTTCCAAGGACGCCGCCGTTAATGTAATAACGGTAGAAGCAGGTGATATCCTTCTGCCAAATGAGTTCTCCGGTCAAGGCATTGAACTTCCTGATATTTGTCGGGGCCTTTGTGCCTTTGCCGTTGGCGCAGCGCTTATCGATTTCATTAGCTGTATAGAGGAAAACACCATCCTTGGTTTCTTCAATAACTGTGCTGCTGTCTGTGTCATCGTGGGTGTTGTAAATCCAAACCGGTTCCATTTTGTTGACATCGAGACATTGGAGGGTTCCGCCGTTGTCACAGAAGAACATGAGGTTTCTATAGAAGGAGGGCGAGTTTTCAATGCCCTGGTCTGGGCTGTAGGAGGATTTATACCGGTACTTGGTCGTCTGTGGGGACAGGGTAATTTTCTTAGCCTGCTTGTCAAACTTGGAATTGAGCTTTATTTTGTAGATAAGTCCGTTTTCACCTGCATCAAAGAGGGTGTCGGTAGCAGCGTTCAATAATGCAGACGAGTCGTTGGCGCCCCATTTTCTTAAGGCCACAGGATCAGAGCCAGGCATGGTAAAAATCTCGGTCTGATCGATCAGATTGTAGATACGATACTTGAAGGAAGTCGTTTGTTTTCCATTGCTGTTAAGACCCATACCGGTATAGAACAAGGGATAACCGCGTGGGTCGACCATTCCGGTTCCCTTAACGGAGAAACCCAGCTTGATCTTGTCACGGGTCGGTTTTCCGGTTTGAAGATCTAGGAAGTAGATGTTACCGTCAAGAATGGGATAGATAACCTCCACAAGGTCCTTATTCTTGAATTCGGGCTTGATATTCATGACATTCCGGACGTTTTCGGGCCAGTGTACCAAAAGGGGCTGACCTGTCCAGCCTGAGCCCGGCCAGAAGCTATTGGCCGCCGAAATGGCGCCGGTGTCCTGAGTCCAGATGACTTCAAGCTTTTTCTCCTTGATGCTGCGTGTGCCAAAGGATGGGGCATTACGATAGTTATTTCCTCTAAATGCCGTTACACCCTCCAAAGTGGCATAGCCCTTGGAAGAAGGAAAGGCTACAGGATACTCGGGAGAATAGTTAACGGCCTTGTTGTTTTGAAAAACGGAGTACGTGATGGAACCGTCCTTGAACTTCTTCTGATAGGTTCCTGCGGATACCGTTGATTTACTCACAAACGACGGGGGATTCGAAACGTTGATAACGAGCTGTGAAGGGTCCGTCACCTCCGGTGTTGGCGTAGGTGTGGCAGATGGCTTAGGCGTTGCCGACTGAGAAGCAGCAGGAGTGCCCGAAGCGGTTCCCGGTGATTGGCTGCCGCTCACTAAGGGGGTTGGCGTGGCCTTGGCGAAGCGGTCAATTTTAAGCCATGGCAGCTTGCCCTGAACGACCAGCAAGCCTACAAGGGCAAGCAGGGAGACTGAGAAAACCGCTGCCATAAACTTGACTTTATTAAATCTTCTACGTTGTCTGCGATACATTTTAATTCCTCCAAATTAAAGGCTCCAAAGAAAGAGAGTCTTATTTGATCTTGATTCCAAATATCTTCTGGGCATAGGAGCCGACGACGATCATGTCATTGTAGACCGAGGGTGAGGATTCAACATTCTTGCCGAGGCTGATGACATCCAAATCCTTACCGGTCATAGGGTCGAACAGGTGCATTTTGCCTGCAAAGTCGCAGAACACGGCGTAAGTCTTTCCGTCCGAGCTCTTGATGCCAACAGGAGAGCTCCAGCTGTAAGCGCTGAGCTTTCTGTTCCAAACCTCTTCGCCCGTTTTTTTGTTCAGGGCAACCATAGTGCCGTCTTCTGTTGAGCCTGTGAAGCAGATGGGGTAAATGATCAGATCGCTGATGTCGTCCTTGCCAAGAAGGGGCGTGCCAAGAACACCGCCGTTGATGTAGAACTGGTAGTAACAGCTGTAATCCTTCTGCCAAACCAGTTCACCTGTTAATGCGTTGAACTTTCTGATGTTGGCATCGGCGGTTTTGCTCTTGTTGTTCTGGCTGCGCTTGTCAATTTCATTAGCTGTGTAGAGGAACACACCGTCGGAGGTTTCCTCAATGACGGTAGAGCTGTCGGTATCGTCGCCCACGTAATAGGTCCAGACGGGCTTCATGGTATTGATGTCCAGGCAAACAAAGGTGCCGCCGTTATCGCAGAAGTACATATAGTTTTTATAGTAGGCAGCGGAGTTTTCAATGCCCAAGTCTTCCTGCCTGGAGTCCCTGTATCTGAAACGGGTGAGCTGTGGCGAAATGGCAATGGTCTTAGCTTCCTTATCAAACTTGGTATTAAGCTTGACGCGGTAGACAAGGCCGTTTTCAGCTGCCTCGATGAAGGTGTCGGTGTTTTTGTCGACAATAGCGGAGGAGTCAAAGGCTCCCCATTTTCTGAAGGCCACGGGGTCGCGGCCCATGATGTTGTAGAGAGAGCTTTGATCAATGAGGTTGAACATCATGTATTTGAACTCTGTGAGCTGATCACCGTTGCCGTTAATGCCCATGCCGGTGTAAAGAATCGGGTAGCCTCTGGGATCGATCACGCCGGTTCCCTTCATGGGAAAGCCTACTTCTATTTTATCTCGGGTGGGCTTACCGGTTACAAGATCAAGGAAGTAGATATTTCCATCCAATGTGGGATAGATAACCTCAACCAGGTCCTTGCTCTTATATTCATCCTTGATATTCATCATGGAGCGGACGTCTTGAGGCCAGTGCACCAAGAGGGGCTGACCCGTCCAGCCTGTTCCGGGCCAGTAGCTGCCTTCCGCGCTGATAGCACCGAGCTTGTCGTAGGTCCAGGCTATCTCAAGCTTTTTTTCCGTAACGGTACGTGTGCCAAAAGCGGCATCGTCGCGATAGTTGTTGCCGCGGAAGGTTAACACGCCCTCAATATCGGCGTATGCCTTGGATCCACCGAAGCTGACCTCGTCCTGGGGCTTATAGTCAACAGGCTGGCCGTTTTGGAACACCCAATAATCGGTGGTGGAGCCGTCTTTGG
>JAOABT010000089.1 GCA_026418215.1 Clostridia bacterium
GGCTATATAACGGGCCTGTTGTTCCGCTGTAAGCGCTTTTTCATTCATGTTGCAGCTGTAGGTGTAAGCCATGATGCCAACCTTGATGCCGTTTAAGTCCTTGATCCTGTAACGAGGCTCCTCACCGTCGTATGCACCAATAACCTCGAGCCCGGCTTTTCTGATGTTCTGACGCGTTTCAAGCATACCTTTGACTTTTCGGTCAAGCTGGTGATTGTTGGAGTTGTTTACAATGTCGAAGCCTACGCCTTTAAAGGCATTAAAAATCTCGGGCGGGCAATTGAACATGGGATAGCCTGTATAATCCTTCCTGCTGTTGGTCGCGGCGCTCTCAAAGCTGATGAGCGACAAATCGGCAGGCCCGGTAAAGGGCTTCAGCGCCTCAAAAACTTGAGAAAAGTCATACTTGTCCTGACCCTTAACATGGGCAGATTCTTGAAAAGCCTTATGTAAAACACAATCACCCGCTGAAACCAATGTAGCTGTTAGAGGAGTGGGTGCTGGAGTCGGAGTGGTAGGAGGCGAAGCAGAGGCTGATGGTGAGGAAGAATTAGACGGTGAAGCGGATTCAGAGGGTGTGGGAGAATTAGCCGCTGAAGGTAAGGTCGCCGAAGATGCCGACGGAGCCATCGAGCCTGTTGGCACACTGTCAGCTGCACCAGGGTGCCCAATGAGTGCATGCTTACCAAGCATGCCTTTATAGACAAACAGGTTTATTAGGGCTAGTATCAACAGCACCAAAACGGCAGAATATAGATAAATAAACTTCTTATGAAACCCTTTTTTCAAGCTTTCACCCTCTTTTCTCATGCCATTCTATCATTTTGAAGGGCATCACTCAAGAACAGAAATGGTTTTATGTTATTGAATACTTCTGCATGATGCTTAAGGGGGTGTGGGTTCCTAGCAATCAATTCTTGGTAAAATACCTGGCCTTATAAAATGATTGATGAAAATTTATACTAAGGGTAAAATAAGAGACAATTCTTATTTTAAGGAGTCGACTCATGCACGAAGGACCAGTTTATGTCATCGGAGCCGGCCTTGCAGGCTGTGAAGCAGCTTGGCAGATCGTCCGTCAGGGTATTCCCGTGAAATTATTTGAAATGAAACCGGTTAAAAAAACGCCCGCACACCATATGGATACTTATGCTGAGCTTGTGTGCAGCAATTCTCTGAGATCGGATATGCTTGAAAATGCTGTTGGGCTACTCAAACAGGAGTTAAGAGAATTAGGTTCCCTTATTATGGCATGCGCGGATGAAACGCGTGTTCCTGCAGGCGGTGCGCTGGCTGTTGATCGTACGGCTTTCACACAGCTCATCACAGAGAAGATTCATAAAAACCCACTCATTGAAGTGGTTCACGAGGAAGTTACGACGTTAAGTCAGGACGTCATTACAGTTGTAGCTTCAGGACCTTTAACCTCTGACCCTTTGGCAGAGACGATAAAAAACCTTATTGGAGAGGATGGCCTCTATTTCTTTGATGCTGCCGCTCCAATCGTGAGGTATGACACTATCAACCAGGATATCGTCTTTAAAGCCTCGCGCTATGGAAAGGGAGAGGCCGACTATATCAATTGTCCCATGGATAAAAGTCAATACGATGCGTTCTATGAGGCCTTGATAAATGCTGAAACAGCCGAGCTGAAGGACTTTGAGGACAATCGTGTCTTTGAGGGCTGCATGCCCATTGAGACCATGGCTAAAAGGGGTTATGAAACCATGCGCTTCGGGCCTTTAAAGCCTGTCGGGCTCGTCGATCCCAAAACAGGCAAGGAGCCCTACGCCGTTGTACAGTTAAGACAAGATAATTCAGCGGCTACCCTTTATAATATTGTAGGTTTCCAAACTCATTTGAAATGGGGCGAGCAGAAGAGAGTATTCTCCTTAATTCCCGGCCTTGAAAACGCCGAATTTGAGCGCTACGGCGTTATGCACCGCAATACCTTCATGAACTCTCCAGCGATTCTTGATGCAACCTATCGTATGAAAAAGCAGCCCAATCTCTTCTTTGCGGGCCAAATGACAGGTGTCGAGGGTTACGTGGAGTCTACGAGCTCCGGCTTTGTGGCGGGCACCAACGCAGCTCTTCTTTTGAAAGGTGAGGCTCCTAAGCTTTTCCCCGGAAATACAGCGATAGGCGCGCTTGCACGCTACATTTCAAGCCCTGTCACAGGTAAATTCCAGCCCATGAACGTTAATTTTGGTATTATGGATGCTTTGAAGGAAAAGGTGAGAGGCAAGAAGGAAAAGAATCACCGCTTGGCTGAAATTTCTCTGGAAACGATCAGAGCTTTGAAATAAACTATTTAGATGCATGCTACGAACACCATGATAGGGGTCAGACCCGCGTTGTACACATTAACGTGTGGGTCAAGCCCAATTACATAAATATGATCATGCCTGAGTTATGAAAAAAGCCTGTGCCTAACCCATGCGCGGGAATGAAAGATACGAACGAGCCTACCCATCCATTAAGAGCCCTATGATTAAATATTAAATCTAGCAGCAAACAACTGAAAGGAGAAAAGAATGAAAAAGCTTGGACTAAAATATTTAGTTCCGATTATCCTTGTCATTATCGTAATCTGGCTTTTGACGGGATTTTACACGCTTAAGACCGACGGCGGAGAAAGAGCTGTTTTAACCCAGTTCGGACGGTATGTCAGAACCATCGAGGAGGCCGGCCTGAAATGGCATATTCCGGCGCCTATTCAAAATGTTGAAATTGTAAAATGTGACGTCATACGAACCCTTGAGCTGGGCTACCGAACCCAGCAGGTAGGGAACACCGTGCAGAATTCTACATATGCTTCGATCCCTGAGGAGTCTCTCATGATTACGGGAGACGAAAACCTCGTACATACGGAATCGGTCATTCAATTCAAAATCACCAATGTCAAGGATTATGTTTTCAAGGTGGATATGGCGCTAGAAACCCTTAAGATTGCGGCTGAATCCTCAGTTCGTCGTGTCGTGGCCAATCACCTCCTGAACGATGTTCTTACTGACCAGAAGGATGTCATTCAGAGCGAAATCCGTGAGGATCTTCAAAAAATCTGTGATGAATACAAGCTGGGTATCGATATCACAAAGGTTGCGCTCCAAGCCGTTTATGCTCCGCCTGAGGTTGAAGATGCCTTCGACGATGTTATCAAGGCGCGCGAAGATATGAACCGCTTCATCAATGAAGCTCAAAAGCAGGCCAATGAAATCGTACCGGCCGCTGAGGCAAAGGCGCAGGAAATCATGAACCAGGCTAATGCTTACAAGGAAAAGCGCATTGCCGAAGCGAAGGGTGATGTTGAAAACTTTAAGCAGGTTTATGCTAAGTACATTCTCGGGCCTCAGGTCACACGCACCCGTATGTATCTGGAAACCATGCAGGAGATTCTGCCCAAGGCCAAGATCTACTTTATGAACGACAATGGGGATACACTCCGCTTCCTGCCTATTGGGAACGATAACCAGAAAACGACAACAGAAGCGGCAATAGGCCAGTAACAGGAGGAGGTTAAGTTATGGAGTCTATTAATCATGAATTCCAGCAGCAATATCAATCTCAGAATAAAAAGCCCATCAAGCTGAGTGGACAGAACCTTAAGGATTTATTCAAAAGCTTGGGTGCCATTCTCATCCTTCTCATCGTAGCCTTGATTGTACTCAACTCCTTTATGTTTACAGTCGGCGAGCGTGAACAGGTTGTTATCACCCAGTTTGACAAGATTGTCCGGGTTATCGTTGATAATATCAACGATCCGACCGTTAAAGCCCTTAAAAATAACCCTCGTTTTGCAGATGTAACCATCGAGCAGGGGAAGGGCTTATTCTTCAAGATACCGCTGATCCAGAAAGCGGAGCATTTCTCCAACCAGCTTCTGACATATGATACTCAGGCCGAGGAGGTCTTCACCAAGGATAAGAAGAAAATCCTTCTTGATAACTTTGCCCAGTGGAAGATCGACAATCCCGCCACCTTCATGGTCAGTATCGGAAGCAAGGATGCTGCGCATCAGAGAATTGACGAGTTCATCTATTCAAAGATGCGGGAAGAGATCGGTAAGATCGACGCCCACATGCTCATAGCCGATAAAACCTACATAATGACCATGCTTCAATCGGTCGAGGATTATGTAAACAGCCAGCTGGAGCCCCTTGGTATCAAGGTCATGGATATCCGCATTAAAAGGACTGAGTTCCCTGATGAAACCAAGCCCAGCATCTATGATCAGATGCGGTCCGAGAGACAGGCTGTTGCTACCAAATATCGCGCAGATGGGCAAAAGCAAGCCAGAACCATCCGCGCGGAGGCTGAGAAAAATGCAACAGTAATAGAAGCTCAGGCCTATGAACAGGCTCAGAAGCTAAAGGGTGAGGGCGATGCCGAAGCACTCAAGATTTATGCGGAAGCCTATAACGTGGACCCTGAGTTTTACGATTTTTGGAAGACACTTCAAACCTACAGAGCTGTTTTCAATGAGGACACAACCATCATCATCAGCCCTGATTCCGAGTTTGCAAAATATATCTACCGGAAATAATCCCACATAGGGCCATTTCTCGTATCTCAAAAGCCAAGCCAAGTGAAATGGCCCCCAAAAGCAATATTTAATCAAGCAGCCGATAGGGCTTGCTGTCTGTGAAGAACGGGTGGCAAGCCCTTTAAATTTCCCTTGAGACAGCAGCAAATTCACAGCGCATTGAAAGTATGGATATCTGGACTTACAAGGTGTGTCTTGACCAAGGTTATCAATCAGCATAAATAATCGCGGCTGAAAGAGCAGGAGCGTAAAAGCCTTAATTCCTGTTGTCGTGTGCTTTCACGCATCGTTACTGAATTGTAATAAATTTTTGTGATCATTCAAGATTAAAGTCTCCTTCAAAACTCAATACTTAATGTATGCGCATTTTCAGCTGCGACTATTGTGAGTGAGAGGGTTGATAGGATGCTTACCACAAAGGCCATATCGAGAAAAAGCCTCCTTTTGTTTGCTTCCATCCTTTTTATCTTATCCATGACGTCCTGTTCTTCAGTAAGCGGTCATCAAATCAATGTCAAAAAGAACATCCCCGTTGCCGTTATGCGTGTTCAAAAGGGCTCCATACAAAACATGACAACCTATACAGGCCTTATTAAGCCCAAGCAGGTGGCCTATGTCGTGTCGGCAATCCCTGGTAAGGTGACCGCAGCTCAATTTTCTGTCGGTGACCGGGTGCATAGGGGGGACCTGCTTTTTACGGTGGACAGCAGCGAGATTGAGGATGGCATTAAAGCGCTTGAGGAGCAGCTCAAAGTTGCAGAAGCCAATGTCTCCATGGCTGAAACGGGCGTTGTTGCAGCCTCGGGAAGCCAGTTTGAAAGCCAGCGGCTGCAGCTTGAGGCTTCCCTAAAAAGTGCCGAAAGCAGCTTCGTTGCAGCAAAATCCGCCTTTGATGATGCCACCTATCTTCTTGAGGCCGGGATGATCAACCGCATTCAATATAATCAGGTCAAGCATCAGTATGACATGGCAAGAAATGCTCTGGATTCTCCCACAAAGGGTTATGATCTCTATATGGG
>JAOABT010000094.1 GCA_026418215.1 Clostridia bacterium
ATCCATAGCCTTGTCCAGGATTTCGCCCGTGTTGACATGCACGCGGATAAAGGGCTTATCGCCAAGCTGCGTATTAAGGTAACAGTATTCGCATTGGCCTATACAGCCGCTTACAAGAGGAAGCTGATAATGCGCCGACGGCTTGCAGCTCTGGAAGGATAGGCTCTTCTTCACGCCCACCACAAGGGTTTTCTTGCCCTCGCGGTATTGCTCGTGAAGGTTTTCACCGGGAATACTGGCCTTTACACGATTAGCCGCTGTTTCAAATATCTCACTTCGGCCTTCTGCTTTAAAATGCTCATAAAGCCTTTGCCCGAGCGGGTATTCCAGGCTTTCCTTTTCAAAAATGACTCGTGCAGGTATAAACATAAAAAAACTCCCTTCAGGCATTAGTCTGTCATAAGCCTGAAGGGATTATTTCTTCATTTTCTTATTTCTTTTGTTTTCATGGAACCTTAGTAGGTTGCCGGTGATAACGGGCACGAGAAACGCAAGGGTTATCAAAATGAGCATCAGATTGGTATTATCACGCCCGGGCATTGTCATCTCTCCTTTGAGACCCCACGTCAGATTAAAGATATAAACAGGAGCAGCCATTTACGTACAAGTCAGGCTGCCCCTGCTATTATTCGTTAATGCTTTTAGAATTCATGATCGCCACTCTATGAAACTTAGAACTCCGCATTGTTAACTGTTCTAGGATAAGGAATAACGTCGCGGATGTTCTGCATGCCGGTCATGTACATGAGAATACGCTCAAAGCCAAGCCCAAAGCCTGCATGGCGAGTACCGCCGAAACGGCGGGTATCGAGGTACCAGCTGTAATCCTCTTTATTAAGTCCCATTTCGTCCATGCGCTTTTCAAGAACATCCTGCCGCTCTTCTCTCTGGCTTCCGCCAATGATTTCACCAACACCGGGAACCAGAAGGTCCATGGCCGCAACGGTTTTACCATCCTCATTGACTCTCATGTAGAAGGCCTTGATTTCCTTGGGGTAGTTAATGACAAACACAGGCTTCTTCATGATCACTTCGGTCAGATAGCGCTCGTGCTCGGTCTGAAGGTCAGCTCCCCACTTTACGGGATACTGGAACTCGTGGCCGCTCTTCTCAAGAAGCTCTACAGCCTCGGTATAGGTGATGCAGCCGAAATCAGAATTGAGTATGCCGTTAAGCCTATCGTAGAGGCCCTTGTCCACAAACTCATTAAAGAAGTCCATTTCTTCCTTGGCGTTTTCCATGACATAGCTAATGACATAGCGAATCATGTCCTCAGCCATTCTCATATCGTCGTTGAGGTCTGCAAAGGCTATTTCAGGCTCGATCATCCAGAATTCAGCGGCAT
>JAOABT010000161.1 GCA_026418215.1 Clostridia bacterium
CCTACACCCCCGGTGTTGCACAGCCCTGTCTTGAAATTCAGAAGGACGTTAACCTGTCCTATGAGCTCACCAGAAGACACAACCTCGTAGCCGTTATTACCGACGGTACCGCCGTACTCGGTCTTGGCGATATCGGACCCGAAGCAGGCATGCCTGTTATGGAAGGTAAGTGCGTACTGTTCAAGACCTTCGGTGATGTTGACGCATTCCCCCTTTGCATCCGTTCCAAGGATGTCGACACCATTGTTAATACTGTAAAGCTTCTCGCTGGCAGCTTTGGCGGCGTCAACCTCGAGGATATCTCCGCTCCCCGCTGCTTTGAGATCGAAAGAAGACTCAAGGCAGAATGCGACATTCCGATTTTCCATGACGACCAGCACGGTACTGCTATCGTGGCTCTCGCTGGTATGATGAACGCTTTGAAGTTCATCAAGAAGGACATCTCTGAGATTGAGGTTGTTGTCAACGGTTCCGGCGCTGCTGGTATCGCTGTTACCAGACTTCTCATGAGCATGGGCCTCAAGAAGGTTATCCTTTGCGATACAAAGGGTGCCATCTACAAGGGCCGTCCGGACCTTAACGCTGAAAAGGCTTTAATGGCTGAGATCTCAAACCTCGAAATGAAGAAGGGCTCCTTGAAGGAAGTTATCAAGGGCGCTGACGTGTTCTTAGGCCTCTCCGCTCCCGGAATGGTTGATCAGGACATGGTCAGAAGCATGGCTAAGGATCCTATCATCTTCGCTATGGCTAACCCCACTCCAGAAATCATGCCCGAAGACGCGATTGCGGCTGGCGCAAAGGTTGTTGGAACAGGCCGTTCCGACTTCCCCAACCAGATCAACAACGTGCTCGCATTCCCCGGCATCTTCAGAGGTGCTCTTGATGTAAGAGCAAGCGACATCAATGAAGAAATGAAGATCGCAGCTGCAAAGGCTATTGCATCCATCATTTCTGATGAAGAGCTCAATGCCAACTACGTTATCCCTGCTCCCTTTGACCAGAGAGTAGGTCCCGCAGTTGCAAAGGCAGTTGCTGAGGCTGCAAGAGCTACCGGCGTTGCTAGAATCTAGTTGAAAATCCCATATATTATAAAAAGCAAGAGCTGCAGAAGCAGCCCTTGCTTTTTTACATTCGTAATGCCTTGCGGTCTTTAGCCCTTGAGATGATAGAATCTCTCGCCACGGCAGTTGGCGTAGTAATCGCCACGGCAGTCATAGCGTTTATCTTCACACTTCTCTTCCTTTTTTTCCTTCTTTTCTTCGTATTCGCACTTCTTCTCGTGCTTTTCTTCTTTTTTCTCATGCTTTTCTTCACATCTGTCTTTTTCTTCCTCTTCTTCGTCGCAGCAAACTTCAACATGTTCAATTCTGACGACCTTGAAGACGATCTTAACAACGTCTTTTTCAAGCAGATGTGTGAATACCTTTTCACCCTTTACACAGGTTTCGCAGTGGAGGAAGTCTTTTTCGCCCTCTACAAAAGCCTCGAGAAGTTCGGCAATGTCGCTTTCTCTGATGCATTCGCAGCCGATTGGATGTATTTCCACAAAGCCTCCAAAGGGAATTTTAAAGGTGCTGTGGAAGATAGGCCCATTAACGATACCGTCGCAAACGTCCTCTACAGTCTTGTAAATGACGTTCTTCCAAATATAAGCGTTGAAAATTACCTTACCCGGGATAACGCTGAAGTCTGTTACAATAACCTTCTTGTCAATCTCCTCAATCTTAAAAATGGGAGGACTGGGCGGGGAAATCATAACGTCCTTTTCAACGAAAAACTGTCCGGATCCTTTTCCTATGATTACGGGAACCTGAAGAACCTTCTTTTTCATTGTTTCACTCCTTTCATTTATTTAGGTCTTCGCTTGTCTTTTTTGTCGAACAAGCTCACTACATACTATTCAAGCAGGTCCAAACTTGTTACAAGCCCCGGGTTGTCTTTTAAAAGATAGTAAAACAAAAAATCCGGCCATCCCTGAAAGCTTTGGGATTGCCGGATTTCATCATAATTACCTTATGTCTACTGGTTCAAAAGCGAAAAAATAAAAGCTCCTATAAGCCTAAAGAATCCTAATTCAAGGTTTATCATAATAGCCTCCCCCAATCACCTTGGTTTACATCCTAACTTTACCAAATCAAAGGCATGAAATCAAATAGGATTTTTGTCTTGTTTCTTACTTTCGATAAGTCCGTTCACAAAGTGATCAAATTTGTTTTTATCTATTGGGCTTAACAGATACCCGTAGGCCCCAACCTCATAGGCATCAAGTGCATAATCCTTGCGGTCGGCAATAAAAATAACCTGTCCGTTGGGATGGATTTCCTTGGCGATCTGCCCGGTCTGAAGGCCGGAAAACTGGGAAGAACCAATACGAATAAATGAGACGTCAGGCTTTTCAAGTGAAATTTTAGACAAAAATACCTCTGGATTCCGCATGAGGCATACCTCGTTGAAATGGGTATCCTCCGAAAGCCAGGACAGAACCCTGCCCATTCCCCCGTTTAACGTGTCCAGAATATATGCCTTCATCTATCCGCCAACCTTTACCGTATCATCTCATGATCCCAGTATATCAGTGAAATTTCCCAAAATTCTCACCACTACGATGGCACTCGTCCTCTTTTCTTTCCCAAGGCGGTTTTTGGAGCTTAAAAACAAAACCGCGGGAGCTCCGCGGTCTTGTAAGGTTTCACCACACTATTCACAGTATGATGCGCTTCTATGCCTTAAGGTGCCACACATAGCTTGAGAAATCATAGGGCATATAGGGGACATGAAGTCCGAAGCCCATAAGCTGCGCTCCGGAATAAGTGCCACCATCGCTTGCAGTGTAAACAGCCTTTTCGTCGAGGCCCTTGAGCTTAAGCTCAGGCATCTCGGGGTTGGGCACCGACAGCACCTGATAATAGAAGACGAGCGCTTCCTTTTTATCGGAGCTTACGAACATCCAGGCTGCAGTGTTGCCTTTAAACGGGTCTTGAAGCCGGTAAAGGTCACCCTGTGAAATCAGCCTTTCCCATTGATGATACTGAGCCACCTGCTGCCTGACCTGGGTCTTTTCTTCCTCCGAAAGCTTCCCGAGATCAAGCTCATAACCGAAAGCACCGGTCATGGCAGCGTGCCCGCGGGTTGAGATGGCTGTCACGCGGCCGCATTGATGGTTAGGAACGGCCGCAACATGCGCCCCCATGGTTGAGAAGGGATAGGCTAACGACGTCCCATATTGGATTTTAAGGCGTTCTACGGCGTCGGTATCGTCACTGGTCCAAATTTGAGGCATGTAATACAGGATACCGGGGTCAAAGCGCCCTCCGCCCCCCGAGCAGCCCTCGAATAGAACCTCCGGGAACCTGGAAGTCAAGGCTTCCATGACAGAATAAGTGCCCAGAACGAACCGATGGGCAAATTCCCTCTGTCTTTCAGGAGGAAGGAGTGCCGATCCCATTTCGGTAAGGCTTCTGTTGAAATCCCATTTCACGTAATCAATGGGCGCGCTCTTCAGAATACCGGTCAACGTCTCGAGAATATAGTCGCAAACATCCTTGCGCGACATATCCAGGACAAGCTGAGAGCGACCCTCAGACTGTCTTCTATTCTTAACATGGACGCACCAGTCCGGGTGCTGCTCAAAGAGCCTGCTGTTGCGCGAGATCATCTCAGGCTCAAACCAGATGCCAAATTTCAGCCCCTGCTCCTTAACCCTTGCAGCGAGGCCTTCCAGCCCTCCCGGGAGCTTCCCGCGATTGACAAACCAATCCCCAAGGGAGCACCGATCATCGTTTCGTTGCCCAAACCAGCCATCATCCATAACAAGCATTTCTATTCCAAGCTCCTTGGCCTGCTTGGCCAATTCCACAAGCTTATCCTCGTTAAAATCAAAATAGGTGGCCTCCCAGTTGTTGACAAGAACGGGGCGTCTCTTATCTCTCCAGACACCTCGGCAAAGCCGTGTTCTGTAGAGCCTGTGATAGGTTCTGGACATGCCGCCCAGGCCCTCGTTTGAATAGACTAAAACAGCCTCGGGGGTCTGGAAAGCCTCTCCCGGGGCCAGCAGCCATTCAAAATCGAAGTCGGAAATGCCTATCATAGCCCTTGTTGAGCCGTATTGGTCCAGCCCCATAGAGCCTTTGAAGTTTCCGCTGTAGATCAAGCTGTACCCGTAAGCGTCTCCGAAATCCTCCGTGGTCTCGGGAGAAACCAGAGCAAAGAACGGGTTAAGGTCATGGCTCGAATGCCCCCTCCGGCTCTCAATCATCTTGATGCCATGGGTTAAAGGCGCTCTTTCAATGTGGCGCTCTCTGGCCCAGGAGCCTTGTAGATGGATTTCTTCATAGCGTCCCGACACATAATCCACCGAGGCCGAAGAGGCCTTCTTTATTCTAATAGGGTCGTTTCCTTTGTTAACGATCTTGGAAGACCTTACAATAGCATTCATCGCATCAAAGGCGGTATAAGTTAAAATAACCTCCAGCGGCCTATATTCATCCCGCAGCACAATTTCCAGGCTTTGGGCCTCGCCGCCGCTTTCGCAATAAACCTGGGGCAGCCCTTCGAGCCTTGGCTTTCCATCTACAATGCGATGGGAGACAAACTTAAGCTCCGAGGCCGTGCTTCCGTCGGCAAATTGAACATGATAGGCCGGCGACCTTAAATCACTTGTACCGTAGGAAGGGTATTCCAAGGGCGCGGCGTCTAAACTCCATATGGGATTTTGCGGGTCCGGATTGGGTGAAAAGGACCCCCTCGGCGCAAGCCTCAGCATATAGCTGTGATCCCGACCATCCAGCCTTTTACCGTAGTACAGGTGCATGAGATAGCCCCCGACCAGCTTCATCACATAACTCGATTGACCTGCGTCAAGCTGAAAAACATCTGTTGCTTCATTAAAGCAAATGGACATGGCTTTATACCCCCTTTGTTTTTTACTTCCTCCATTATAGCATAATTTTCCTTTAGGTATTTCTTTGCCCAAAATGATAAAAATAAGACTCAGGAATCTGGAAGGAGTGTGTTTTATGGATAAAAAGGGCATGAAAAGACCTGATCCCGAGGATTACAAGGGCGAAAAGAAGCAGCACTTTGAAAACAATGATGTTCCCCCTGTGCCGGAGCTTCAGGGAAAGGCCAAGCATACCAAGGAAAAGGCCAATCCCGTAAAGTATGAGGGAAAGCACAACACTGTATTACCCGATGACGAAGAGGAAAACTGGCTCTAAAAAACCTTGCACATGAACAGGCGCTTGATTTGTTGGCAGCTTATAGCCATAGGCCTGCTCATTTTCCTCACTTAAGTGGTTAGCTTCTATAAAACAGCCTCACCAAAGCGAAATGAAACGGCGGCTTCATGACTGCCGTTTTTTATATGGATTTATGAGCTCCCATGGCAGGCTTATCACAATTACATCGCTAACAGTTGCGAAAGTGGCTGTTGAAGCTGGTGTCTGAGCTCCGCTTGCACCACCGTACACCGATACTCTTTATGTTAAACAAAAAGTGATCCCCGATATCTATAAAGTTTGGGCATTTTTTATAGATGGTGGCGCTTGACATTGGCAGAGAACAGGAATATTATGATATTGATAATCATTATCATTTAGATAAAGTGAGGTAATGCCCTATGAATAAATGGTTTAACAAGGACGGACTCAATAAAGCTCTTCGAACTATGCTCGGATTACATAATGGCTGTGGCGAAGTCAGCCAGAGGACCGATGGCCTTGAGAAGATTGTTCTCATCGGCAGCCCCAATGTCGGTAAAAGCGTCATCTTTAATGCGCTTACCGGCGCTTACGTCACAGTTTCAAATTACCCCGGAACAACAGTCGAGGTTTCTCGCGGCAAGGGCCGCCTTCAGGGCCGTGAATATGAAGTCATTGATACCCCCGGTCTCTACTCCCTGCTCTGCATCACCGACGAGGAGAAGGTCACCCGAGATCTCATTCTTACCGAGAGCCCGAAGGCCGTCATCCATGTCATGGATGCCAAAAACATGGAGCGTATGCTTCCACTGACCTTCCAGCTCCTTGAGGCAGGGCTTCCCGTCATGGTCGTGTTGAATATCATGGATGAAGCCGAGGCCCTGGGCCTTTCAATTGACGCCAAGGCTCTGGAAAAAGCCCTGGGTATTCCGGTTGTTCCCACTGTAGCCGCACTCAACAAGGGCATTGATCGCTTAAAGGAGGTGCTTTCACATGCTGTCAGCAAACCCCAGATTGCTTGAAATTACATATGGTGAACCCATTGAAAAGGCCGTGGCGCAGATAGAAAAGCTGCTCACAGGGACCTATGTCATCATGAAGCGCTCCATAGCACTTCTCCTTTTGCTTGGTGACGAGGATATGGCAAATCAGGTCAGGAAGGCTGAAGGGGACCGCTATGAGGCCATCGTGCAGGTTGTCAAAGAAGCTGAGAGCCAGTTTGATATGCCGTTGAACTATGTCATATCTGTTGAGCGCTATAAAATCTCACAAAAAGTCGTCAAACAGGTTGTCACTCAGAATGAGGGAAATGCAAGAACCCTTTCCGGCAAATTATCCGCCATCACGATGCATCCTGTTTTCGGGAGCATCCTCCTTCTTCTGGTGCTGTACTTCGGGCTCTATCAATTCGTTGGTGTATTTGGAGCGGGTACAGTCGTGAATTTCCTTGAAAACAGCATTTTCGGCAAGTTCATACTGCCTCCCATCAGTCATTTCATAGAAGTGACCATACCCTGGGATTGGCTTAAAGAGCTCCTTGCAAGGCAATACGGCATTCTTACGCTGGGAATCCGCTACGCCATCGCCATTGTGCTCCCCATTGTTGGAACCTTCTTTTTAATGTTCTCGGTCATAGAAGATACGGGTTATCTGCCGAGAATTGCCATGCTGGTCGATAGGGTATTCAAAAAGATAGGCCTCAACGGCAGAGCGGTCATCCCCATGACCCTGGGCTTCGGCTGTGATACCATGGCCACCATGGTCAGCCGGACGCTTGAAACCAAGCGTGAGCGTTTTATCGCGACATTGCTGCTTTCGCTTGCCATTCCCTGTTCAGCGCAGCTGGGTGTCATTCTGGCCTTACTGTCGGGGCATCCTTTGGCACTCCTTATCTGGGTATTCTTCATCGTCCTGGTCTTTTTGCTCGTAGGCTTCTTAACGGCCAAGCTCATGCCCGGCGAAAGCCCGACCTTCTATATGGAGGTTCCTCCTTTAAGGCTTCCTAAGCTTTCCAACGTTCTTGTAAAAACGTATACCAGAATGCAGTGGTACTTCATTGAGATTCTGCCTTTGTTTATTATTGCCAGCGTCCTTATCTGGATCGGCAACATAACCGGACTGTTCCATGCCCTGGTCACCCTTATTGAACCTGTGGTCAGATGGATAGGGCTTCCGAATCAGGCTGCCGAGATGTTCCTTTTCGGCTTCTTCAGAAGAGATTATGGCGCCGCCGGCCTATACGATCTTCAGAAGGCAGGTCTGCTCTCAATCCGCCAGCTTGTTGTCTCGTCGGTAACCCTGACGCTGTTTGTACCCTGTATTGCCCAGTTTGCCATGACCATTAAGGTAAGAGGCTTGAAGGCAGCATTGGGACTGTCTCTTATACACATCTCCGA
>JAOABT010000204.1 GCA_026418215.1 Clostridia bacterium
GTGCATGGTGCTGTAAAAGCCCCGCAACACTGTAGATTTTGGTGACCTCCAGGGATTCATCAAATGAAAGATCGGGCAGTATGCTGGGAATTCGCTTTGCAAGCATGGTTTTGCCAGAACCGGGACTCCCAATCATGATAATATTGTGCCCGCCGCTTGCAGCAACCTCCAAGGCTCTTTTGGCATTTTTTTGGCCCTTGACCTCAGAAAAGTCTTCTAGTCTTGTATATGTTAAGGCATCTGAGGCATTCAAACCCTTCTGAGGCGAGATTGGATTATGAGCCGTAAGGTGCTCCACTGCTTCCCTTAGTGTCTCTGCCGGATAGATTTCAAGGGTTTCGATCACAGAGGCCTCATGGGCGTTGGCTTTTGGAACAATGAGCTTTCTATATCCTAGCTGTTTTGCCGCTATCGCTTTGCACAGCATACCCGAGACAGGCCTTAAGGTACCATCCAGTGCAAGCTCTCCTATGATCATAAAGCCATCGAGAGCTGGGCCTGGGATGGCCTGTGCGGCTACCAATATGCCTAATGCAAGTGGTAAATCGAATCCTGTTCCCTCTTTTCTCGTGTCTGCCGGAGCAAGGTTGACAGTGATCCGCTTTACCGGAAACTCATATCCGGAATTCTTTAATGCCGCTCTGACACGCTCTCGCGCTTCCTTCACCGAGGTATCGGCAAGACCAACGATTTCGAACGCGGGAATACCATTAGAGATATCGGTTTCAACCTCTATAGGATACCCTTCCAGGCCTGATAAGCCGCATGTGACTACCTTGCTGAACATAGGTTCCTCCATATCAGAACATTTGTTTGCTTTTATTCTAGCATTTCACCCATCATATGGCAATACTTCCATGTATTATTATGTTGAAAATTTTGGAATTGTGGACATTGTAAGAACTGACAGAAAGTGTTAAAATAAGGCAATGAAAGAATTCCCAGGAGGAACAATTATGTCTAAGAAAATTCTTGCTCTGATTTTATGTCTTACCATGGTTTTATCAGTATTTACAGCATGTGGTCGCACAAACAGCGCTTCTGAAGATAAATCACCAACACCAACAGCTGAAGCATCTGAATCCGCAAAAGCTGAGGAGTCACCTAGCAGTGAAGCCGTTAAAGCCGATGTGTCCGTCAAGGTTCCTGACGGCTGGACGAAAAAGGATGATAAAAACACACTCCTTTTCTATGAGAAGGACACTAGCATGCTCATGGTCATGACCTACAG
>JAOABT010000236.1 GCA_026418215.1 Clostridia bacterium
GGACGGCTATATCATTGTGAACTTTGAGATACAAACCATAAAGAATCAGGATTTCTCCCAACCGATTCTGGGTTATGCCAATAACACCAACTGCAATATGTGGCAGATGGAGGGCGGGCAAAACGTTAAGAAGGACAGCAGCAACTTAACCTTTAACCTTCAAGATGGGGACGTCGTCTTCTACTACGCCAACAAGAAGTCCAGCGACGATTACTCGTCGGGCGCAAACCGGGAGCCTTCTATTTCATCACTTGCACTTTGGCAGGCAGCTGGTGTGCAACTTAGCAAACTGGTTTTCATACATACTGTTAGTAGTATAAAAAAGGGGCTTTGCTCATTTCATAGCAGACTAACTACATCGAGGTGTCAGAACTCATTTACCATCAGGTTCTATTTAAGACCATTCATAGTGGGGATAATGCAAATATTCTCTCAATAGACTTAAACCAATTCTATTTTGGCTTGTTAGCCGATGCACATCTTTAACGACGCTTGTCAAAAATCTAAGCTCAACAGGAGCTTATCCATGCACGGAGTGAAGTCTTTCTATGATCGGGCCAATACTTGGCAGAGTAAGAGGAGAAGATTTTATTAAACAGCTGTGGGAATGTAATAAACGTTTATAAAACATTGTTACATTAGAATTAGATTAAAGGCCTTGAAACTAAAACAAAACAATGTTATATTCGAGACAGAACAAAACATTGTTACGGCATATAAACCCGGAGGTGAAAGGTTTGGACGAATATATTTCTAAAAAAGACTTGCTTGCAGCAACAGGCATCTCGTACGGACAGCTCTATCGGTGGAAGCGGGAGAATCTGATCCCTGAAGAGTGGTTCATCAAGAGGTCTTCCTATACAGGCCAGGAAACCTATTTCCCACGTGAGAAGATACTGGAGCGCATTGATAAAATCCAGCAGCTCAAGGACCGCTACCCGCTTGAAGACCTTGCGCGAATGCTCTCTCCCGAGCTCACGGGCATTACCTACAGAGTCTCCAAGGTGATTCGTGAGGATATTGTGGATGGACCTACAGCCGCTATTTTTCAGAGGAAGCTCAACAAGGAATTCTGCTCCTTTTGGGAGGCCTGCGTCATCAAAGCACTGGGGACAGCGCGGTTCAGAGGCTTCCTTACAGAGGCTGACTTGGAAAGACTGGCCGATGGCTTTGAGGACTGGGAAAAGAACTACAAGAGCGGAGCCTACATGCTTTTTGTCATGAAGTGCAACGGCATTAATACGGTAGTGTTAAGCGCAAAAGAGCCACCGATTCTGTTGGACAGAGCTTTGACGGTGGTTGCGGGATATGATCTCGATCAGATTGGCGCCGAGCTCAAAAGCCGGATGAATGTATTTTAGCCTAAGGCGATAGAGGAGGGAAATCAAATGCGTGACAACAACGTATTAATTTTAGGTGCAGGTTTTGTGTGTGAGGGAAAATACGACAAGATCGCCATCAACGGCACAGCCAGCATGACAGGCAGCATCGAGTCTGAATCGCTTCAGATTAATGGTGTTGGAAAGGCAAACGGGATACTGACTACCGATAAGGCCGAAATCAACGGTACCTTAAGCGGAACGGATATAAAAGCCCGAAAAATTGTGATACGAGGCATTGCCGATTTTTCTGGGAATATAGAGGCCGAGAATTTTGATCTGAACGGCAATATCAAATGCAGCACGATTAATGCGGAAGAGATTGATATCAAGCTTAAAGGGCATGCCAATGTCAATGAGCTGGTCGGCTCTCATATCACTGTCAAGGTCAAGGAGCCCAGCTTTACCTTCTTTAATGTCCAGGTGAAGCCCTCAGTCCTTGTGGTAAAGCTCATCGAGGCCGATGAAATCTATCTCGAGCACACTGAGGCTGATGTTGTGAGCGGGTCAAGGGTTCAAATCGGAAAGGGCTGTCGCATAGGACGTGTGGAATACCGTGAGAATTTGAAGATCGCCAACGATGCCATTGTCAATCAGATTGTCAAAGAGTAGGAGAAATCAGGGAGGTAGAAGAATGATGCAGAACGATGTTAATATTTCGGGAATGGGTGTTTTCCGCGGTGATATTGAGGCCGAGACGGTCCGGTGTTCGGGAATGGGAAAAGCTCATGGCGCAATCGTGTGCCGAAGGCTTGAGGTTTCAGGCATGTTTAAAGCAACGAAGCCTATCAAGGCTGAGGAGGTTGACATCAAGGGTTTTGTGAAAAGCAATTCGGATATCAGCGCGGAGCGCTTTCATGCAAAAGGTGCCGTGTCCATTGACGGGCTTTTAAATGCCGGGACAATCGACATTCAATCGGACCGTATGGGAAAGATACGTGAAATTGGCGCTGAGTCTGTCTCTATCCGCCCTCTGGGGTCTGTAAACAGGGTGGTGGATAATATCCTCAATAATTTTACCAGCCGCCAATTCAAGGTGGATGTCATAGAGGCCAATGAAATCTATTTGGAAAATGTGGACGTCGTAACAGTCCGCGGAGAAAACGTCGTCATTGGTCCAAACTGTCATGTGCGATTTTTAGAATATTCTAAAAAGGCCAAGGTACACGACAGTGCGCGGGTTATAGAGATGAAGGGTCAAAAACCTTCCAATTTTTAAGGAGTTTAAGGTATGGATAGTAAAATCGGTCAAAGAAATCTGATTCTGGCTGTTATCGGCCGAATTATATCGGATCTGGGGTCTTCACTCTTCAGATTCGGGTTGAGCCTGTATATTCTGGATCTCACGGGATCTGCTGCAGCATTTTCAAGCTTCCTAATTTTCAGCATCTTACCCGGCCTGTTCGTCAATGTCTTTGCGGGTGCTATCATCGACCGCGCCAACAAAAAGAAGATTCTCGTCATCTCAGACATCGCAAGCGGGGTCGCTGTGCTGATTTTCATGGTTATTTTCCGGGCAGATCCGGGGGACATGGGACTGTTTCTGGTATACGCCATTGTGCTGGGGCTCATTCAATCCTTCTTCGGGCTTTCACTTAACAGCTCCATTCCGGAATTGGTTCCTGCCGAAGATGTCAACAAGGCCAACTCGGCGTTCCAGTCAGTGGGTGCACTGATCAGCATTATCGGACCCGTCATCGGTGCAGTTGTATACGCCACTCTGGGTCTTGCCAATATCTTTATCATAGACGGCATAAGCTTCATTATTGCCGGTATTCTTGAAAACATGCTCGTTTATCGCAGGGAAAAGGTTCAAGCCGCGGAAGGGACGAAAACAAACCTGCTGGAGGACGTCAAAGAGGTCTTCCGCTATCTAGGTGACAAAAAGGGCATGATCATCATGATGCTCGTGTCAGTGTCCGCTAATCTTTTCTTTGTTCCCATGTTTACACTTGTTTTACCTTATGTCTGTTATCAAATCATTGGCGTCAGCGAAATTCAGCTATCCATCACCCAGGGCTCCTGGGCCGTGGGTATGATTGTCGGGGCGCTCATGGTTGGGCGTATGAAGGATAATCGCCCCATCATGTCCCACACCTTCAAGCTCTTATTCCTGACGGGACTGCTGTTTATCGTCTGGCTGCTTCCAGCGGTTCCTGCCTTCGTTGCGCTTGGTAACTGGGCTGTGATTATTGTCTTGACAATCAATTTAATTGTGGGAGCAATCATTAATTCCTATATTAATATACCGGTTATGTCCTTTATTCAGGTAACCGTTCCGGAAGCCTTGCGCGGACGCTTTTTCGGGGTTCTCATGACAGCCAGCATGCTGTCGTCGCCTGTGGGCCTTTGGCTCTACGGCCTCATGCTTGAGAATGTATACTGGATTTGGACGCCCATCTTGACCATTGTCGCCATTTCGGCCTGCGCGCTCATCAGTGACCGAAACCGACACTTAAAGGAAATGATCAAGGAATACCAAAACAGCGAGCTTCCGTCTCCCCAGCCGGCTGTTGCTTCCGACGCCCCCACCGTTATGATGCCTGATACAGAAAGTGTTTAAATGCCATAAGGGGCACCCAGGTGACATAACCCTCCGTAGTGAGGAGGGTAGGCCGCAAGGGTGCTCTTTTTATTTATGGCGATGCTATGGCGACTTAATGATTTTTAAATATGCCTGATACAAGCATCTCCAGATGCTTTGCTTGTGGTTTGCTTAATGGTAGCTTCAAATCTTTCAAAATGTAGTTGTTTACTTCGTTTTTTTGGTTTAAAATTATTCTATCAGGCATCTGATTTTATCCTTTGTAGTGGCTTAGACACCTGTTACATCGGTAAAATCAATGCCTGATATTATTTTTCTAATATTTAACAGAGTTTTTGCACAAGTCAAGTCATGTAAAATAAAAGTAATCTGTCGTGAACGCTTTTTCATTTGGTTCGTCTCATTTAACAGAAGGATGAAAAGTGAGGGTGTTGATATGAACCAAAACATTATAGAAAAGCACATTCGCAGAAATATTCCGTTTACAATGATAGCTGTCATGCTTATCCTGTCTCTTTTCCTGACATCCTGCGGGAGCAGTAAGCCGGCAGAGGATAGTGGCTATGGAAGATCCAATAACGTTCCGATGGCTTCGGAAAGCGCAGCACCTGCTCCGGGAGACCCTCAGGTACAAGTGCAATTCTCTGAAGCAAAAGCCTCCCCCGGGGAGAACGGGCTTTCTGATGTGGACAAATCAAAAACAGCTTCAACTGCGGCTCCCGCGCAACAGGACCTCACCCTCAATCGGAAAATCATCAAGGAGGGTAACGCTTCAGTTGAAACCAAGGAGTTTGATAAAACCATAGAAGCTCTGGATCAGCTTATAGATAGTGTCGGCGGATTTTCAGAGGTGAGAACCGTAAAGGGGAAGAACAGCCAAAACAGCTCTCCTCGTTACGCCAATTATGTTTTTCGTGTGCCGGCAGGGGTGTTTGAGAATGTCATGAATGATTTGGGGTCGGTGGGAACCGTCATTGAATCCAATTCTAAGGGTACCGATATCACAGATCAATACATGGATGCCCAAACACGTATCAATACCCTTAAGGTTCAGGAGCAGACCTTGATCGAGATCATGGCCAAAGCCACAAAGCTTGAGGATGTTATTACGCTGGAATCGAGGATTTCAGAGGTTCGCTACGAAATTGAAAGCCTCGAGAATACACTCAAGAATTATGACCGCTTGGTAGCTTTCAGCAGAATTACGGTCAATATCCAAGAGGTTACGGTCAAGACCGAAACAAAACCAAAGCCGGAGACGCTGGGTCAGCGTATATCTACTACTTTTAATGATTCCCTTGAGAGCCTGAAGGATGGCTTTGAGGATCTGGTTGTCTGGATAGTCGGAAGCTGGTTGACACTTATTGTCTTGCTTGTGGGCGGACTCGTGCTCCTTATTTCCTACAGACGGGCCAAGAAGAAAAAAGCAAAGTCACAGCAGGGTGAAGTTCAACTCCCGACCCTGGATGACAAGTCGGACGGACCGATCCTGTAATGATGGTAAACTGTCAAAAAGCAAGTCGGAAGCTTGGCGATTAGGGAAGAGATCAGTTTAATTAATCAAAAGCCTTCTAAAGCTGGAAAGAACGTTTTACTCAGAAGGCTACCTCCAAGGATATCAGGGGCTCTGCACTCAAGGTTATGATAAAAGCCTCTATGTCAAGAGTTGGGTCTTCATTCTAATACAAGCTTCTATTATAACAAAGAAAGCCTCCTGCCTGAGAATTACCTTCCTAAGGCAGGGGGCTTCTTGCGACCTTGAGAGGTGTAAGGCTTAGAATTACGCCTTACACGATAGCGCAGGCCTTTTGGCGTTTTGGCGAAGCTTCTCCAGATTCCAGACCGTATCCACCCAATCCTTATAAAAGGCTTCCTCGTGGCAAACCACCAGCACCGCACCGCGATAGGCCTGGAGGGCGTCGGCCAGAACCTGCTTGATGTCCTTGTCGAGGTGGTTGGTCGGCTCGTCAAGCACAAGAAAATTCGAAGGCTTCAGCATAAGCTGGCAAAGGCGAACCTTGGCTCTTTCTCCTCCGCTCAAGGACTTGACGGGCATCATGATATGCTCCTGGGTCAGGCCCATGAGTGCAAGCCTTTTTCGAATTTCCTGCTGGGACAGCTTAGGAAACGCTCTCCAGATAAGCTCCAAAGCTGTTTCCGGGGAGGCCTTCTTTTCCTCCTGGGCGAAGTAGCCCGTATGGACGAAGTCCCCGAAGGAAATAAGTCCGTTCCTGGCAGGGATGAGGTTAAGGAGCGTTTTCAACAGGGTTGTCTTGCCTATGCCGTTAAAGCCTGTGATGGCCACTTTTTGACCGCGCTCCAGCCTAAGATCCAGAAGAGGGAGCAGGGGCTTGTCATAGCCTACCTCGAGCTCGAGGGTTTCAAATACGATCTTGTCGGACTCCCGGGCCTCGGAAATCACTACAGCAGGCTTCTTTACAATCTGAGGCTTATCCAGTCGATCTAGCTTTTCCAAAGCCTTAAGACGGCTCTTTGCCCGCCCTGTCGTCGAGGCGCGAGCCATGTTCTTCTGAATGAAGTCCTCCATCTTGGATATCAAGGCCTGCTGACGGGTATAGTCCTGCAGGTATTGCTCCCGGTTCTGCTCGCTCAGCTTAAGAAACTTTTCGTAGTTGCCGGGGTAGCGCTTGAGCTGGTTAAATTCAATATGCCAGATCACATTGGTCACGCTGTTCAAAAACTTAAGATCGTGGGACACCAGAATGAAGCTTCCCGGGTAATCAGCCAAAAAGGCGGACAACCATCGAATATGCTCGGTGTCCAGGTAGTTGGTGGGCTCATCCAGTAAGAGGATATCGGGCTTCTCCAAAAGAAGCCTTGCCAGAGTGACCTTTGTCTTTTGCCCGCCGCTCAAAAGCGAAACCGGTGTGTCAAGGCCAAGCGCCAGAAGGCCCAGTCCTCCTGCCGCATCCTCGATAAGTCCGTCAATGCGGTAAAAATTGCTGCGATCCAGCTCATCCTGAAGCCAGCCTAATCTTCTCACCATGCGGTCCATGTCGTCGGATTCTGCTGTTTCCAGCTTCTCGCTGATGTCCAGGATCTCCTTTTCGAGCTTGTAAAGCGGCGCATAGGCACCCTGAAGGACCTGCCGTATGGTAAGGTCTTCAAGATAGGCAACCTGCTCGAGATAACCGGTTCTAATGTCGTTGGCCCACAAAAGGGTGCCTTCATCCTGAAGAAGCTTTCCGGACAGAATGTTGAGGAAGGTTGTCTTTCCGGCTCCATTAGCCCCGATCAGCCCCACATGCTCGCCTTTCAATAGCCTCACTGAGATATCCTTTAAAATTGCTTTATCGCCAAAACCATGGCTTAATTTTTCAACATTTAATAAACTCATTTTTATGACCTCCTGATTAAGGGCCAAACGGCCCGTTTTAAGCTGTAAAATTGCCAAAACCGCAAAAAAAGGGAAGAGGATACAAGATCCTCTTCCCTAAAAAGCCCATGATACAACGACCGTGTTATTTCATTTTTGGGCAACAAAAAAGAGTCCTATTTAATCCTAAACGCTATCTTCTATGCACTTGAGAGACCTAAAAAAGGGCAGACTACCCCTTCGTTACGGTCTATCGAGTGTCAGAACAGCGTTTAGTTTCATTTACGACTCACTTCTCCTTAAGCAGTATAAGCTTAGTATGGCAATTTACCTTAATATTATATGCCTTTTTTTGTCAAGCGGCAAGTATGAATTGCATAAAAAGCTATTTCCTAAGCAATCCTTTACCGTGGGACTCTTTCAAGGCCTCGAGCTTTTCAAAGCCCAGGCTCGCAAGTGTAAAAACAGCGATCATGGCGAAGTACCGGTACCTTGGCTGAACCTCAACGAGAATATGGGACAAAAAATAGCCGCCAAAGTAGAGCTGGATAAGAAGGAGCAGAGGCAGGACTTCCTTGTCTTTAAGACGGCATAAGCTGCCTGCCGCCATTAAGAGGAATGCGAATAAATAGAACACCTTCTCCACATGGAGTCCCTGATGGAGCAAGGCTTCAAAGGGGATTTGAAGTCCCATGATGCCGATGGCCTTGGGCCTTTTTGTAAAGGTGAAGCCCGTGTTTTCTGATTTGGTCCACAAAAGAAGCTCCTTCTTGATTGCCAGGTAAAAAAGTTTTGCACTGCCCACAGAGACCCTCTTTTTAATCATGGCCGCCGCAAGCCGGTCTCTTTCTTCAATATCCTTCTGGTACATTAAAAGATTCTGGTCTTTAACGTTAAATTGACCATTTGAATCATGGTTAAGCCCCACGACAAATTTCCATAGAGGGAAGGTGTTTTCAAGCCCTTTTGGATTGACACCGAGCCATGCGGCGGACTTGGACAGCAGTGTCCAGCAAAGAATGAAAACGAGGCAATAGCTAAGGCCTGCTTTCAGATAGCTGAGAAGACGCTTTTTATTCTTAAATGATTGAAAAATGCCTATGGCTGTTAAGAAAAGCACAGCGGCCACAGGAATGATACCCATCAGACGCAGCCCATTGCCGAGGACGGCAATAAAAGCAGACAAAAGAACATAAGGGTAGGATTTAAGGCCCTTTTTGGCAAATAGCCAGGCTGAAAGAAAAAAGAGAAAATCAGCACTGTGCTGGTTGGTAAGGACAGGAGCCAGAAGATAGGGAGCAGGGTAAAAAAGGTACAATAAAGCCGATGCGCGGGCTGCTTTTTCAGTGGCGAATTCCCGGGCCATCAAATAAACCAGGAGATTGGTGCCAGCCATAAAGAGGCAGTTGATCGTAATGAGCGGCGTAAGACCGATGCCGAAAAGCTTCATGATGCCGGCGTAAAACAGCACAATACCCGATTGGTTGGCCCAAACCGAGAAATAGCACCAGGATTGAAACGTGTAATCACCTGCAGCAGCCATTTTTGCAGCGTCATAAAATAGAAGGAAATCGGAGATAGGCTTGGTCTCAACAACCAGTGAAAAAATCAGCTTAGCTGCAAAAGCGAGGAAAAAAATCATAACTGAGAAGCCTAAGGGGGTGAGGCGAGCTCTGACACAAACAATGACCAGCGCCACGACTGCTGTAATGCAAAGGGAAAGAAGGCTATAGCGCACCAGCCCCGGAATGAAATTGAGGACGAGGATGAATAATCCCGAAGCCGCTGTAAAAAGGATTACCAGCTTTATTAACAAATTACTCTTTAGGCCTGTTTTATCACACATAAGACATGAGAAAACATACCCACCTCGCTAACCCTTATTCATCTGTTAACCTTTCATGAACATGGTCTTAACAATTCTTCTGTAAAATCTATTATGAGAAAGACAGAAAGATGATATTGGGGGTTCGCATGCTCAATAGAATGAAGATTTTACAAAGGCTAATATTGTTAACAGGGATACTTATAAGCTTTTCCATAGCTATAGGCTTTATAGGTCAGGCGGGTCTGGGCAGGATACAGAAGCAAATGGACAGTCTTTACTTCAATTCCTTAAAATCCAAGGAAACAGTCAACAGCATTCAAAGCTCATGCTACCGCGTTGAGGCGGATGCAACCTATATCATAGCCTCCAAGGACAAAAATGCGGAATATCTTTCACGGCTGACCTCAATCGACGAGAATCTCTATTCGATAGATTCAAAGATTATGGCACTTGAGGCCCTATCCGAAAATGATCAGCAAAAAGGTCAGATCAAGACGCTGAAATCAAACTATACAAAATGGAAGGATCTTCAGCAGCAGCTCATCACCTTAGTGACACGAGATAAAAGAGACCTGGCCATTAAAGTCATTGCAGCCAACAAACCCTTGCGTGACAACATGAACAAGGCCTTGATCGATTATGGCAGCTTTATTAATGATACGGCGAAGTCCAAATACGATCAAAGCGAGGCCCTGCGGGCCAAGACAAGCGGCGGACAGATCATGGTTATCATAATCCTCATTCTAACGGGCCTGTTTATGGCGGTTGTCGTGGCATACTCCATTGCCAAGCCTATCGGGGTTCTTGTCAAGCACCTAAAAAGGATAGAAAAGGGCGATTTCAGTGAAGCCCTGCCCGATTCGATCCGGGCTCACGGCGGTGACCTTGGAGAAATGGTGAAAGCCGTAGACATCATGCAGAAGGCCATGGGTCAGGCCATCAGAAGTGTCAAGGCGGAGGCAATCGGTATTGATAAGCTTTCGGAAGAGGCCATGGAAAAGGTTGCTGTTTTATCATCAGATGCTCAGGAAATATCAGATTCTACCGAGGAGCTCACCTCCTATATGCAGATGGCAGCTTCCTCAGCAAGCATGATTCACCAAAATACACGCGAGATCGAGCTTGTCATGTCCACCCTGGCTATCAAAGCCAAGGATAGCTCGAAAACGGCCGGCAATATTCAGAAGAGAGCCGAGAACATTCATTTGGAGGCTCTGAATGCGCAAAAGCGGACCGAAAACATGTACCGGACCGTGAAGCATTCTCTTGAGGAGTCTATTCTCCATACCAAGGCGGTTGAGAAAATTTCCGAGCTTGCCCGGGAATCCCTACAGGTTGCGTCTCAAACCAACCTTCTAGCTCTTAATGCAGCCATTGAGGCCGCCCATGCCGGCGAACAGGGAAAGAGCTTCGCGGTTGTTGCCGACGAGGTGGGCAAGCTGGCCGAGGCTTCGAAGGCCATGGCGACCGAAATCATGGCCATTACGCCTGTGATGCTCTCTGCAGTCGAAAACCTCGCAGAAAGCTCGTCTAAAATGATCTCCTTTGTCGAAAGCAACATCATGAAGGACTATCAAATGCTTATTCAGACCGGAACACAATACAAGGAAGATGCAAGCTACCTGTCGGATATCTCGGTAGATTTGGATAAAACAGCCCAAAGCGTGCTGGATTCGGTTCAGCGCATATCCTATATGACCGATAAGCTCAACGAAACCAACATGTCGGTTACCTTGGAGGCAGAGAAGATTGCCGAGAAGGCCATAGACGCCGCCCAGCTTTCCCGGAATGTCTCGGATAAATCCATTGAGGTGAAATTCTATACAGGTCAGTTGAGGGAAGCAGTCAAGGGCTTTATTACACAATAAGGACAAAGGTAAGATAGATCTAGGTCATTTTTTTGGTGAGTTTCTTTCATTTTCGCTGTTTCAAGGTAAATGGCAGAGGGTAAAAATAACCATCTTCGTGTATTAACCTGCAGCCAATGGAGGGCACCCATGAATTTCGTTGCGCGATATATTAAGCAGATTCGGAAATATGGCATCGTCATTGCCATTTCACTTATTCTAGGAGTCTTCGCTTATTCCTTCACTCTAAGAACGCTCAACGGCATGATAGAAAGATCCCTCATTGAAATCGCCAAGCAAGGTGCAAAGACAGTCGAAAAGGATATTGATTGGCAGCTGGAGAATTTGTATACCATTTCCCGGCTACAGGGTATTCAGTACTCCTATGTTCCCATTAATGATAAGCTTTCGCTTTTAAGGACTATTTATCAGCGTAATAATGCCGAATTCGCCATTGTTAAGGCAAACGGTGATTTTATAAGCACCAAGGGTACACAATACAACGTATCCAACGAGGAGTTCTTTAAAACAGCAATGGCCGGTCAAAGCACTGTGACTATTCCGCAGCAGGGTTACCCTACTGGCGATGCTGTTGTTATTTTCGCCGTGCCCATTGTATCGGGCCGTAATATCACAGGGGTTCTTTGCTCGGTGTATCCGACTGAAATCCTAAGTCTGGCCGTAGAAGACATCACTTTTGGGAAAAACGGCTACGGCTATATTATTGATGATCATGGCACCACCATAGCCCATAAGGACCGGAGCCTTGTGAAGAATCGGGTAAGTACCATTCTTGAGGCTGAGAAGGATCCAAGCCAGGCTCAGCTTGCGGCACTCGAGAAGGATATGATTAAAGGCCACACCGGAGCGGGGCAATACACCTATAAGGGACAGCTAAAATATATGGGCTATACAAAGATCAATAATGTGCCCTGGAGCTTTGCAGCCACAGCCCCCAAATCAGAGGTCTATAACAGCGCCATGCCTGTGCTGATCGTCATGATCTTTATCGTTGGTGTATTCGGGCTTGTTCTCGTTTGCATCAATGTCTTTTTTAATTCTCTTAATAAAAAGATTAAGAAAGAAGAGCAATCCTTCAAGAATGCTGTTGATACCGCTAATATCATTGTGATTTCATTTCTTGAGGACGGTTCCATTCTGGAATTCAATAGAAATGCCGAAGAGCGGTTTGGTTATCCTCGGGACAAGGTTGTTAAGCTGATTAGAATCTATGACCTTTTAAATGACAAGGATCAGAAAAAGCTTGCCGCCATTATTGAAAACAGCCGAAAGGGTATAAAAGAAACCAATTTTGAGCTTTGTGTCAGAACGCAGAAGGGCAAATATGAGCATGTGATCTTCAACCTTAATACCCTCGATCAGGAGGATGAGATTCCCAGCTTTGAGCTCATGGGTATTGACATTACCGACCGTGTGAAGTCAGAGCTGGAGCTCATCGAAAAGCACGAGGAGCTATCTGCGGTCTATGAGGAGCTGGCGGCGTCTCAGGAAGAGCTCAAGAGCCAGCTCGACGAGCTTATCCACCAAAAGATATTGCTCCAGGAAAAGGATGAGAGGCATAACCTTGTTGTAGAGGCCTGCAATATCGGCATTTGGGATTGGGATGTCCCGAGGAATCAAAGAACCTATTCGGATAAGTGGTACGAGATATTCGGAGTCAGCAAGGAAGAGCTAAAAGGACGCGACAAGAACTGGATGGACTATGTGCTGCCAGAGGATCTTCCCATGGCCTATTCGGCTTACACCGACCATATAGAGGGGAAAACGCCTTATTTTGAATGTGAATACCGGATTAAACCCGGGGATGGCCAGATCAAATGGGTCTATGCCGTTGGCAAGGGGCTTTGGGATCAGGATGGCAAGCTCATCAAAATGGCGGGTGCCCACTCGGACATCACGACCAGAAAAGAAATTGAGGAGCGCGTCAACAAGCTGGCCTACTACGATACCCTAACCGGTCTTTCCAATCGCAGCCAGCTGATTGAAAACTTTACCGCCATTACAGCCAAGGCCCAGGAGAATATTGCACTGGTCTTTATCGATCTCGATAATTTTAAGCTTATTAATGATTCCTATGGACACGCCATTGGTGATAAACTGCTCATTGAGGTATCAAGGCGCCTTGGCGAGCTTGAGACTGATAAAATGCATATTTCTAGGCTTGGCGGGGATGAATTTGCCATCATGGTATGGGATTACGAGGGAGAAGAGGCGCTGACCCAGTTTATTGAGAACCTGATTCTTCATGTCGAAGGATTAACCAAAATCAGCGGCCATAATATCAATCTGTCGACCACCATCGGTATCTCCGTTTATCCCAAGGATGCCCATGATTTTGACGAGCTTCTTAAGAATGCCGACACCGCTATGTACAAGGCTACAGAAAAGCGCTGCAAATATGTTTATTACCATAAGGAAATGAACGACGCCATTTTGGAGCGCCTTAACCTTAGAAATTACCTAAAATCCGCTCTTGATCATGAGGAATTCCTGGTCTACTACCAGCCTCAATTCCGTGCCAGAGATAAAAAGATCGTTGGCTTTGAGGCGCTGATGCGCTGGAAGAGTCCCACTATGGGCATGGTTTCTCCTGCCAAGTTCATTCCTGTGGCCGAGGAATCAAGGCTGATCATTCCTTTGGGTGACTGGATACTAGACAAGGCGCTGGCGTTTTTAAGAAAGATTCATGAAACGGGAGACCATACGGTCGTCATGTCCATCAATATATCGGTCATCCAGCTGATTCAGCGAAATTTCTCGGATACCGTCATCAAATGCCTTGAGCAATATGACATCCCGCCCGAGACCCTTGAGCTGGAAATCACCGAGTCGGTTATGATGGAGTCGGTGGAATCTGTGCTCCAGAACATTGTGGTTCTCCGCAACAAGGGCGTGCGCATCGCGCTTGATGACTTTGGAACAGGGTATTCTTCGCTCAATTACCTGACAAAGCTGCCCATCAACACGCTGAAAATAGATAAGAGCTTTATTGACAACATCGGACACGTCAAGGAAAAGAGCCTGATTATCGGCTCCATTGTGGAAATAGGCCGGAAGCTTGGCTTGAGCATTGTGGCCGAGGGCGTTGAGACCCAGGAGCAGTATGAATATCTTTTAAGACGCAGATGCGAGCGCATCCAGGGCTATCTCTTCAGTAAGCCCATACCCGAGGAGCTGGTTCTGGATTTGATCACTGAGAATCAGAAGGCTGTAGGATATTAAGAGATATTAAAAAAGACGTAAAGAGAGAACGGCTGGACAATCGTCCTATAGCCGTTTTTTACTTTTTATGACATCTGTTAAGAAGGAAACGCCTTTACAGAGATTTAATAACGGCTTAAAGAAACCTTACAAAGTCTTTACCATTATTTGATATCTGCTGTTCCAAAACTCTTATAGAATGAGGCTATCAATCAAAAGGAGTGTTGGAACAAAATGAAAAAAGTAGTATCACTGGTTCTTTGTGTCGTCATGATGGTTTCCATGATGACAGGCTTAGCTAGTATTTCATCTGCTGCAACCAAGGTTGCAAGCGTAACCGCCGATAAAATCGGAGGCACTTACACCTCAGTACAGACTGTTACCTTAAAGTGCGCCACAAGCGGTGCCCAGATTTATTATACTGTAGACGGCTCCAATCCTACGGCTAAGAGTACAAAATATGCAAAAGCCATCACTGTTGACAAGACCATGACCATCAAGGCCATTGCAGTCAAGAGCGGTGCCAGCAGTGCAGTTGCTTCCTTTGCCTATACCCTTCAGGTCTGTCTCTT
>JAOABT010000243.1 GCA_026418215.1 Clostridia bacterium
CTCTTCGGACATGATACGGTCTATGAGCCGGTTCTCGGAACCATCATCATCTTCGTATTCACGGAACAGTGATTCCGGCGCTCGGGAGGCTTCCAATGCGTGCACAATGTCTTCAGCCTCTTCACCCAAGGCTTCGGAAAGCTCATTGATGCTGGGTGGCCGTCCCAGGGTTTGCTCCAGCTTTTCACTCATATCCCGGGCTTTCAGCGACAGCTCCTTGAGGCTTCTGCTCACCTTGATGGCCCCGTCATCACGGAAATAACGCCGTATTTCTCCTAGAATCATGGGCACGGCATAGGTTGAGAATCGGACGTTAAAGGAGGAATCAAACTTATCGACGGCCTTAATGAGGCCGATACATCCAATTTGGAACAGGTCCTCGGTCTCGACATTCCGGTTGCGAAACCTTCTGACGACACTCCAAACCAGACCCGTGTTGTTGTCTATAATGGCATTGCGTGCCTCGATATCGCCGCTCTGAGCCCGTTTGATCAATTCCATGGAGGACTCGTCATTATAGTTACTCATAATTTGCCTACCTGTATTCCAACTGCTTTGTCATGCGTATTCTGGTACCCTTGCCTATGACGGAATCCACCTCCAGGCTGTCCATGAAGGTCTCCATCACTGTAAAGCCCATACCGGAGCGCTCTAAATCCGGCCGCGTGGTATAGAGCGGCGTCTTGGCCTGTTCGACATCCGGAATACCCTTCCCGAAATCCTCGATGATGATCTCGATGAAACCCTCATATAAGATGCATTCCATGGATACGGTCCCCTCTTTTCCGTCATAGCCGTGAACGATGGCATTGGTGACGGCTTCGGATACCGCAGTGCGGATATCTGCGAGAATGTCTATTGAAGGATCGGCCTGGGCGGCAAAGGAAGCTGCCACAACACGTGCAAAAGCTTCATTGGAGGACTTGCTTAGAAATTCAGTTTTCATTCTGTTTAATGGCTGCATAATTCATAACCTCACAATACATTAGACTTCAGGCGTCTAACTCAACAATAGACTCGATTTTCGACATTTTCAATATCTTGCTTATTTCGGGCTTTGGCCTTCGGATACTCATTTTCCCGCCAACGCTTGAAACACGGCTCATCCTTCCCAGAATCAGCCCAATTCCCGCACTATCCATGAAGGTCACGCGGGAAAGATCTAGAATCATATTCTTAACGGGCTCCATAAGGAATTTACTGTCAATTCTCTCCCTTGCCCTGGACGACGTGTGATGGTCAATTTCACCTTCGATGAGGACAACAAGTGCATTTCCCTCTTTGCTGAACTTAACATCCATCTGTATCACCCCTACTTCCTGCTAAAACTAGTAATTCGTTATTTCCCTAATCTCTCCTTTATTTCAGAGGTTTCCAGAAAAATAAAAAAGCCCGCCGTTAGCCGGCGGACTCAAAGACCTGATCTTTATTCAGCCAGTGGCGCATCCTTACGGGTCTCATCATGAATCTGCGTCAAATGGCGGATTTCAATGAGTAAAAAGACAGCTGTCAATAAGGTGGCAATGGTATCCGCCACAGCACCGGCTGCGTAAACACCATTAAGCGAGAAGAAAAGCGGCATGATGAGCGTTGCCGGTATCAGAAAAAGAACCTGTCTGGATAGGCTCAAAATCAAGGCATGCTTGGGCTTTCCAATAGCCTGGAAATAGTTGGCGCTCACAACCTGAAAGCCAACAAACGGCAGGGCCATCAGGAATAAGCGTATGGCCGTAGGCGCTTCCTTCATCAGGATCAGGTTTTGAGCTCCAAAAAGGTGTGAAATGGGATTGGCAAACAGCATAAGAATGATCCAGAAAAACGTAATAACAGCTGTTGCCGACAGAATAGCCTGCAAAAGCAGCCTTTTGACACGGTCAAAGAGCTTCGCGCCATAATTGAAGCCTATGATGGGCTGCACGCCTTGATTGATTCCATAGACCGGCATGAGCAGCACCTGAGAAACAGAACTGACAATTCCCATTGCCGCAATGGCTGTATCGCCGCCATAGGCCTTAAGCTGGTTGTTCATAACAAATTGAACCAGCGAAATAGCAAGCTGAAGCGCAAAAGGCGAAACACCAAGACTCATAATCTCCACCATGGTTTTCCAATGGGGCCTTAAATAGCGTGTTCTGAGTTTAAGCGGTACCTTGTGGGCCAAAAAGCAGTACAGTACCCACAAAAACGCAACGGTCTGCGCAATAACGGTTGCCAATGCGGCTCCTGCAATCCCCCAATTGAAAACGAAGATAAACAGAGGCGCAAGAATAACATTCATCAAAACGCTGATGATATTGGTCCGCATGGACAGCACCGTGAACCCTTGAGCCAATACATAGCGATTTAAGCTAAAGCCTGCGGTATTAATAATGGAGCCCACAAGCATGATATTCAGATAAGTTGCGGCGTAAGGCAGGACCTCCTGGCTTGCTCCAAAAACTTTGAGTATGGGATGACTGAAGATGATGGAAGCCAAAGCAATGACGGTACTTAATAGGACGCCAAGTACAAGGCCGTTCCCGATGTAGCGCTCTGCCTGAGGTTTTTGGCCTCTCCCAAGGCTTAAGGAAATATTCGCTCCGGCACCGGCACCGGCCAGCATGGCGATGGCGAAAATAATAATGGTGACCGGCATGCTGACTGTGATGGCTGCAATGGCCAATTCTCCTGCTTTTCCAGGGATATTGCCTGCAAAAACCCTGTCTATGAGCACATAGAGGGCATTAACCAGCATTCCGATAATGGTGGGGATAGAAAACCTTACAATCAACGAGAAGGTGTTGCCCGTAGCAAAGAGTTGGGCTTTATCCTGTGCTTTGTTGTCCATATGCTTAATTCCTCTACTTCTGTTCCAGCATGATGCCTTCTGCTATTTTGTCGATCTTACGCAAGCGATGATTGACCCCCGATTTTGACAACGGTGGATTGAGCATTTTACCGAGCTCCAATAGGCTGACATCGGGGTTTTCCAGACGAAGCCTCGCAATTTCGGAGAGCCCGTCGGGAAGGCTTTCCAGGCCCAAATGCTCCTTGATGTAAACAATATTTTCAACCTGCCTGCAGGAGGCGTTAACGGTTTTCTCCAGGTTTGCCGTCTCACAGTTTACAATTCGGTTGACCTGATTCCTCATATCCTTAACGATTCGAATGTTTTCTAACTGCATCAACGAGCCGTGGGCTCCAATCACATTTAAAAAATCAACAATTTCCTGGCCTTCCTTAAGGTAAACCAGATAATGGCCCTTTCTTAGGATGTGCCGTGATTCTATCCCGAATTCCTTGAGATAATGAATGTATTCCTCTGCAAGCAGTCGGTTGGGAAAGGATATCTCAAGATGATACGAGCGGTCAGGATCAGAAATGGAGCCAGTCGCAAGAAAGCCACCCCGAAGATAGGCCCGCTTGCAGCAACGGCTCTTAAGCATATACGGCTTGTAAATGAGCTTGTCCTCCTGAGGCTCGGTATCGATTCCTGTTTCATAAAAAAGGCCACCGCTCGCTTCTTGAAGGAAATTGGTGAAGTCAAGCCTGTAAACGGCGTGAGTTCTAAAACGGTGGGTTTTCAGCATAATGACCTCGGGACCGCTGTGATACAGCTCCTTCACGCGTGAAAACAGATGTCTTGATAAAGGAGCATTTTCTGTAATAAACAAAACGCGCTGCTTGTCCTTGTTCATACGAATGGTGAGCCCGGCTCGGATAAGCCCGGCTAGCTCGCTCTTTCTGCAGCAATCGTGTGTTTCCTCTATTCTGCTCAGTTCATTTTTTACTTCCAGTGAGAATGACAAAGGCTTTCCCTCCGACAGCTATGCAGCTTAACGCTTTTTATAGATTTCAATAATGGATAGGGCCAGCTTTTCGGGGTCATGGCGCACAAGATCCCGTTCTATTTTGACCAGATCTCTCTCAAAAAGTCTAATGCCCATGCGCTTCATTTTTGAAAGGTCCACCATAACCTGCCCTGCGCCGTCATCCTGATATTTTTTGAAGATGGACGGCTTGATTCTGCCGCTATTGACCAGGCAGCAGTCAATAAGTTCTTTCCCGGCATGAGTATGTATTGCATTGACATGATCGGCCACCGTATAGCC
>JAOABT010000264.1 GCA_026418215.1 Clostridia bacterium
AGATGTGTATAAGAGACAGGCTCTGAACAATGCCCAAAAGGTCACTGGAAACGCGCTTAAGCTCTTGAATGTCATCGCCCGAAACACGGATGTCCACGGCCTTGCTCTCAATGGAAAAGCCCATGACCTTGCTGTTATCCTCAATGGTGATTTTAGCACCAGGAATAGTGGCCACCCGGTTCCTAATGTCATCGGAAATCTGCCGGATTTTACGGCGTCTCTCCTTTACACTTCCAATGTTTACGTTCAGTGTTGCCTTCTCGGTTGTCGATCGGTCGAGCACAAATCCACCATTGCCCACGGTAATATAGATGTCCCTGACCTCGGGTATTTTGCGGATTTGCTCCTGCACCTGAAAGGCTATAGCATGCGTTTCGTTTAAAGCGCTCCCTTTTGGAAGCAGAACGTCCACCGTAATAACACCCTCGTCCATTGCGGGAAAATACTCAAAGCCCATCATGGGAATGGATAGCAGTGACGCTGCAAAAATCAAAAAAGCAATGAGCATAGTCGTAAAACGTCTGTTGATGCATACTTTAAGAAGTCTCTCGTAGCCTCCTTTAACTTTTTGATAAAAGCTCTCCCATAAATCAAGAATGCGGGAGATAAGGTTTTTCCTCTTCTTTTCCTGGCTTACATACTCAATGCTTAGCATTTTTGACGCTGCCATAGGTATGAAGGTCATGGCAATGAGCAGGGATGCCATAAGAGAAAAGGTAATGGTAAGCGCCATCTCCTTGAATATCTTACCTGTGATGCCCGATATGAAAATGATAGGAATAAAGACTATAACAGATGTCAGCGTAGATGCTGATATCGCCAGCATAATCTCTTTTGCTCCGACCTCTGCCGCCTCCCTTATGCTAAGGCCTTCGTGCCGGTAGCGATAGATGTTTTCCAGCACCACGATGGAATTATCAACCAGCATGCCCACACCCAAGGCAAGGCCGGCTAGGGATATAAGGTTCAGATTAATTCCGAATAAGAACATCAGCACAAAGGTCGTGACAATGGAAACGGGTATGGATAAAGCGATGATAAGGGTTGCTCTGGTGTTCCGCAAAAACAGGTAAAGGATGAAAACGGCCAGTATGGCACCTTGTATGGCCGAATCGGAAACCGAATTAATCGCGTCTTTAATATAGACCGATCCATCGTAGATGACCTTGAATTTCACATTAGGATAGGTTGTTTCGAGCTTTTTAAGCTCATCCCTTACGCCCGTGCAGATTAAAACCGTATTGGCATTGCTTTGCTTTTGCACCGAGAGATTCAACGAGAGCTGTCCGTTGATATAGCTTTCACTGGTTTTTGCCTTATAGGCAAGGCTTATGTCCGCTATGTCCTTAAAGATAACAACGGTACCAGTAGCCGTGGGTACAGCAAGGTTTTTTATTTCTTCGATGCTCTGAAATTGGCCGTTGGTCCTTAAGAAAATCGACATTCCGGAGGTCTCGATATTTCCGGCTGGTATGTTGAGATTTTCCGTCATTAAATACTGGGCAATCTGGCTTTCAGTCAGCCCATAAGCCTGGAGCTTTTCGGGCAGGAGCCTGATAAGAACCTGCTCGGAGACGCCGCCCGAGATGGCCACCGACGCTACGCCATTGACGCGCTGAAGCTTATTCATAATCTGGTCCTCGACAAGTCGTGTCAAGTCCTCCAGCTTCATGTCCGAACTAATGCCGATTTCCATGGTGGACTTAAAATTATTAGGGTCGATGCGCATGACCATGATGTCTTGAACGCCAGAAGGCAGGTAGGATTTTACCAGGTCTACCTTCTCCCTCATTTCCAATGTTGCAAAATTCATATCAGTTCCGTCATTGAAATACAGGATAGATAGGCTGTATTCGTTTGTGGACACAGTATCAATGGACTTAAGATTGGAAACAGTGGTCAAAACCCCTTCAAAAGGCCTTGTAACCAGTGTTTCAACCTCTCTTGGTCCGGCACCGGCGTACTTTGCGGTAACAACAGCCATGGGCATGTTGAGATTGGGAAGGAGATCCATTTTGAGTTTAGTCAGCGAAACAGAACCAAACAGCGTAATCACCAGGATGATCATGACAATGGTTACCGGCCGCCGGATGGACAATCCGGGAAGATTCATTGAGAGACCTCCTCCGTAATGGTAATGGAATCATTTTGACGCAAATACTGCTGGCCCTTTACGACGAGGAGATCGCCCTCATCTAATCCTTCTAGGATTTCAACCCGATCTCCGTCTATGATGCCTGTTGTAACGGGTGTTTTTTCAGCCGATTGATTATGGACGGTATAAACGTAATTCCTGCCTTCACTTGATAGAATTGACGAAAGCGGGGCAATCACGCATTGATCGTGCTTCTCTGTGATTATTCCTACCTTTGCCGTCATTCCCGGTTTGATGCTTCCTTTTGGGTTGGCTATCTCTATACTAACGGTGTAAGTCATTGTTTTGGGGTCAACAGCGGGACTTACGGATGAAACGACTCCCTCCAGGCTCTTATCACTGATTGAAGGAACTGTAAGGTCCAGCTTTTCACCCTTTCGAATTTTATTAATAACCTGTTCGGTCACGGATATAACTGCCTCGACTGTATCAGAGTTCATGATGACATAGGGCACCATGGTATTGGAAATGAGGCAGCCCTCCGTAATGTCCTTTGTCATAACCAAGCCGTCCATAGGGGATGTGATACGTGTGTAGGACAGCTTTTGGCGTGCGCTTTCAAGCTGAACCTTCAGCGCCTCACACGTGGCTACCTGTCTCTTATACACATCTGACGCTGCCGACGAG
>JAOABT010000268.1 GCA_026418215.1 Clostridia bacterium
TAAGAGACAGCCTTCACCTGCTCCTGAGGAATACCGTAATTCTTGATGAGCTCTTCCTTGGAATCCGAGGGATTTCTCCCCCCAAGCGCCGCAATACAGGCAGCCATGCACTCGTTTGTATATTTGGGAATACGATGGATACGGTAATTCATGCAAGTACCTCCGAAAAGAAGCTTTATAGGCTCTATAAGAGAATATCATACATTTTTAGAAAAGATAAGACTAATAAAAATAGCCCCATGACTTGAGGGACTGGCTCAAAGCCATGGGGATGCAAAGATAAGCTGCTTACTTAAACCACCAGTACTGAATGAGCTGGCATTTCCAAAAATCTCTTTCCAATGAGCTTTGGTTACTATTCTTTAAAAATCCGAATTTCATAGTGAACACCTTCCTTAACATCTTGTTTTATTATTATCTAAATTTGTCTTCGATATTATTCTAACTTTTTATTCGATAGGTGTCAATGCGCTATTTAGATTATAATCTAATTCTAATCTTTGATGTCAGCTTAACCTCAAGCCATTGATTCCATATAGGAGCTGTAAACCTCGTAACTACGACCGTTATGCTGTGTTGATGTGCATCTGGAGGCAATTTGGTTTTGAAGTCTTCATTCCGCCAACCCGGTTTTATAGTGAAATAACCAAATGGCCGGACACAAAAAAGAGATATGGATTTAAAACAAATCCATACCTCTCCATCCTCCACTATGTTTCTTGACCGCAGCTTAGTGCTTGAAAACGTCCAGATTGACGATATCCAGCTCCTCGGGCTTCTTGTTCATCTGCAGGCAGCGCAATACCGCAAAGGCGGTATCCAGGCTCGTTAAGCAGAGAATGGATCGCTCAACCGACTTTCTTCTGATCTGGAAGCCGTCACGCTCAGCGTTTCTTCCCTTGGTGGGAGTATTGACAATCATCTTGATCTTGCCCGATTCCATGAGGTCAATGATGTTTGGTGAACCGTCATGGAGCTTCTTAACCGCGTTGGTCGCGATAGCGTGCTGATTGAGGTACAGCGCGGTTTTACCTGTTGCGTAGAGCGTATAGCCAAGGCGTTCAAAGCCATCGGCTAAGTCCACAAGCTCGGGCTTGTCGGTATCGCGAACGGTGAACAGAATACCGCTTCCGGGCTCAGGGAACTTAAAGCCGGCACCTGCAAGCCCTTTTAGGGTGGCCTCATGCAGGTTCTTGGCAATGCCCAGCACCTCGCCCGTCGACTTCATTTCAGGGCCAAGGCTGGTATCCACGTCATGGAGCTTTTCAAAGGAGAATACCGGCACCTTGACGGCGATGTACTCGCTTTCCTTGTAGAGCCCGGTTCCGTAAGGGAAGTCCGAAAGCTTCTTGCCCATCATGATGCGGGTGGCCATATTGATCATAGGAATGCCTGTCACCTTGCTGATATAGGGCACGGTACGGCTGGAGCGCGGGTTGACCTCTATGACGTAAACTTCATTGTTGAACACGACATACTGGATGTTGACCATACCGATGACATTGAGGGCCCTGGCAAGCCTTTCGGTGTAGTCGATAATCTTGTTCTTGATCTTGAAGGACAGGCTCTGGGGCGGGTACATGGAGATACTGTCGCCCGAGTGAACACCGGCGCGCTCAAGGTGCTCCATGATACCGGGTATCAGGATGTTTTCACCGTCGCAGATAGCGTCAACCTCAAGCTCCTTGCCCATCATATACTTGTCGACAAGGATGGGGTGCTCCTGCTCCTCGCGGTTGATGATTTCCATGAACTCCTCAACGTCTCTGTCGCTGTAGGCAATTTCCATGCCCTTGCCGCCCAAGACGTAGGAAGGACGGACAAGCACGGGGTACCCGAGCTTGTTGGCAACATCCAGCGCCTCTTGGAGGGTGTAGATGGTGCTTCCCTTAGGTCTTGGGATATTCAGGCTTTCAAGGATAGCATCAAACTTCTCACGGTCCTCAGCAGCATCGACGTCCTTGGCGCTTGTTCCGAAGATTCTCACGCCGCCGTCTGCCAGAGGGTTGGTAAGCTTGATGGCTGTCTGTCCGCCAAACTGGGCGATAACGCCTGCAGGCTCCTCTAGCTCTATAATTTCCTCGACATCCTCGGGCGTCAGGGGCTCAAAATAGAGTCTATCCGAGGTGTCAAAGTCAGTAGAAACCGTTTCAGGGTTGTTGTTGATGATGATGGCCTCGTAGCCTTCTTCCTTGAGTCCCCATACCGAGTGCACCGAGCAGTAGTCAAACTCAATACCTTGGCCGATTCTGATAGGGCCGGAGCCAAGCACGATAACCTTTTTATTGTTGGTCGGTACGGATTCGGAATACTCGTCATAGGTCGAGTAGTAATAAGGCGTTTGAGCCTCAAATTCTGCGGCGCAGGTATCAACCATCTTGTAGGAGGGCTTGATGCCGAGGGCTCTGCGCTTTGCCTTAATGTCCTTTTTGGTTGCCTTGACATATTTGCCGATGACATCGTCTAAAAAGCCCATCTTCTTGGCCTTTAATAAAATTTCGCGGCTCAGGGTGTCAAGGGTAAGGGTCTTTAAGAGCTCCTCCATGTCCACGATCTTCTTGAACTTGTTGAGGAACCACATGTCAATCTTGGTGATGTCGTGGATCTCTTCAAGGGTGATGCCGCGGCGGATTGCTTCTGCAATGACCAGCATACGGTTGTCATCAATGTTGAAAAGCTTCTTCCTTAATTCCTCTGTGTCGAGGTCCTTGCAAAGAGGCGTCTCCAGGGTTTTTATGCCGAGCTCCAGCGAGCGGATGGCCGTCATGAGGCCGCCTTCGAAGGAGTTGCTGATGGCCATAACCTCACCGGTTGCCTTCATCTGTGTGCCAAGGGTGCGGCGTGCTCTGACGAATTTATCGAAGGGCCACTTGGGGATCTTGACCACGCAGTAGTCGAGCGTCGGCTCAAAGCAGGCGTAGGTCTTGCCTGTAACCGCATTCTTAATTTCATCAAGGCCGTAGCCGATGGCGATCTTGGTGGCAACCTTGGCGATAGGGTAGCCGGTTGCTTTTGAAGCCAGTGCCGAGGAACGGCTAACACGGGGATTAACCTCGATAACCGCATATTCAAAGCTTGTTGGATGGAGCGCAAACTGGCAGTTACAGCCACCTTCGATACCGAGGGCTGTAATGATGTTCAAAGACGCTGTTCTCAGCATCTGATATTCTTTGTCTGCGAGGGTCTGTGAGGGTGCCACAACGATACTGTCACCGGTATGTACACCGACGGGGTCAATGTTCTCCATGTTACAGACGGTGATGACATTTCCCTTGCCATCGCGCATCACTTCGTATTCGATTTCCTTCCAGCCTGCGATACACTTCTCTATGAGAACCTGATGGACGCGGCTTAAACGAAGACCGTTGGAGCCGATGTCACGAAGCTGTTCTTCGGTGTAGGCAATACCGCCGCCTGTTCCTCCCAGGGTATAGGCAGGGCGCACCACGACGGGGTAATCGATGACCTTGGCAAATTCCAGAGCATCCTCCAGGGTATTGACAACCTTGCTCGGGATGCAGGGCTCGCCGATGCGTTCCATGGTATCCTTGAAGGCCTGGCGGTCCTCGGCCATGTGTATGGCCTCAACCTTTGTTCCCAGAAGCTTTACACCCTCCTCGGCCAAAAAGCCTGATTCTGCAAGCTCCATGGCAAGGTTCAAGCCGGTTTGCCCGCCTAAGGTGGGCAGGATGCTGTCGGGCTTTTCGTGGCGGATAATATTCTTAACAACCTCCGGGGTCAGAGGCTCGATATAGACCTTGTCTGCAATCTCGGTGTCCGTCATGATGGTGGCAGGATTGCTGTTGACCAGAATGGTTTCAATGCCTTCCTCTTTAAGGGCCTGGCAGGCCTGCGTTCCTGCGTAGTCGAATTCGGCCGCCTGTCCTATGATAATGGGGCCGGAGCCTATAACCAATACTCTTTTGACGTCCTGTCTTTTAGGCATCTTTGAACCTCCTCAATCTATCGCTCATGCTTTCCTACTGGTGTTACCGTTCTTCAGCCGCTCTCTGCCCTATTTTTTGAATTTATCCATGAGCGTGATAAACTCGTCGAACAGATAAGCCGTGTCCATGGGGCCTGGGGAGGCCTCGGGGTGGAATTGCACAGTGAAGGTCGGTGTATCCAGATAGCGTACACCCTCTACCGTGCCATCGTTCATGTTAATATGGCTGACCACAGCTTTCTTGGGGTCCAGCTTATCAGCCAGAACGGCATAGCCGTGGTTTTGTGACGTGATATAGGTTCTATCCTTGGAAAGATCCTTGACGGGGTGGTTTCCGCCGCGGTGGCCGTATTTGAGCTTTCCTGTGTCGCCGCCGCAAGCCAGGGCTGTGAGCTGGTGCCCGAGGCAAATGCCAAAGATGGGCTTCTTGCCTAGCAGATCCTTAAGGACGTCAATTTGATAATCGCAGTCCTTGGGGTCACCAGGCCCGTTCGACAGCATGATACCGTCGGGATTCATGTTGAGAATCTCTTCTGCGGTTGAAGAGGCCGGCATGACATGCACCTCGCAGCCGCGTTTTCTTAAGGAACGGATGATATTGGTTTTGACACCGTAATCCAAAAGCGCCACCTTATGGCCGTTGCCCTCATACTTGACAACTTCCTTTGTGGTCACTTCATCAACAGGCTTCTCAATGGTATACTGGTGGATTTTCTGCATCCAGTCCTCAAGCTTGAAGTTAGGATCGGTTGAAATGACACCGTTCATGGTGCCCTTTTCTCTAAGAATCCTTGTAAGGGCGCGGGTATCAATGCCCTGGATGCCGATAATGCTATAACGGGTGAGATAGTCGTTTAGGGTTTCCTTGGAACGCCAGTTGCTGGGCTCCTCACAGAGTTCTCGTACAATAAAGCCCTTTACCTGGGGCTTTGTGGATTCCTGGTCATCCTCATTGACGCCGTAATTGCCAATGAGCGGATAAGTCATGGTCACGATCTGTCCTGCGTAGGAGGCGTCGGTTAAAACCTCCTGATAGCCCGTCATCCCTGTGTTGAATACGATTTCGCCCACACAGGTGCCGGTTACGCCAAAGGCCTCACCAAAGAATTGGGTTCCGTCGTCCAGAGCCAATATCGCTTTCATGCAGTGCTTTCCTTTCTATGTCAACTTCCTGATGGTTAGTGCATTTATATATAAGAATAATACATCTTTATAGTGTACGAATTTGGTTTTCTATTTAGCCGCGATGGCCTCTGAAATATCCTTCTTCATGCGCTCGGCCTCTGCCCTTGCAGCTGCCTCGAAATCTTCCTTGCCAAATTTGTCCTTCCATTGGTCGAGCTTGTAGGCGCACATCAAGCTTCTGGACGCATTGACAACCGCGCCGAGACCGTTAGTGTCGAAGGCCAGAGCTACAT
>JAOABT010000278.1 GCA_026418215.1 Clostridia bacterium
GTTGGACTCTGCAATAACCGAAGCCACACCATCAACGAGGAGATTGGGAATGATGCTGGTATAAAGGCTTCCGGGGCCTAACACAATGATATCGGCTTCACTGATGGCTGTGAGCGCATCCGCGATGGGCTTGACCTTTGGCTTGTCGAGCATGACGCGCTTTATCCTGCCGGGATGCGTCGTATGGTGGGCTCCTATCTTGGATTCACCGCGAATGACGGTTCCATCCTCGAGCTCTCCGATAAGGAAGACATTTTCCTCAGTGACGGGGTAAACGCGGCCGGTTACGGCAAGAACCTCGCCCATATGCTTGACAGCCTGCTCGAAGCTGTCGGATATCCCACACATGGCGGCAAGAAACAGATTGCCAAAGTTCTGCCCTTTTAGGGAGCCTTCTGTAAACCGGTACTTCAGAAGCTTTTCCAATACCGGCTCTGTTTCGGCAAGGGCCAGCATACAGTTTCGTATATCACCGGGGGCCAGCATGCCAAGATCATTTCTGAGCATTCCCGAACCGCCGCCATCGTCTGCAACGGTAATAATGGCTGTAATATTGCTTGTATATTGCTTAAGGCCGCGAAGCATGGTCGAAATGCCCGTTCCGCCGCCAATGGCGACGATTTTCGGTCCCGATGCCAACACCTTTCGCTTATAGAGAATATCGCCTATTTCGCGGACATTGGATGGCTTTCTGAGTAAGCCATTGGAATAGACGCTTACAAACTTGACAAAGATTTTTCTCAGGCAAATGAGAACAAAATAGGCTCCCATTAAGGCAAGCACAATAGAGGTTACGAGCTGGACCGGGCCAATGGTAATGTCTTTCAGGAGCACACCAAGAGATGTCAAAAGCAGGATAAAGCCCGCTATGCCGCTGATGAGCCACTTTTTAAAGCGGTAGCCAATCTGGAACCACTTCAGCGATTTCATGACGAGCCTCCTTTGTCATCCCTTTCAATATCCCTGTGCTCAATGACAGCGCTGACTTCCTTTTGCTTAAGCTTCGCATAAAGCTGATTGGCAATTGTGACCGAACGGTGCTTGCCGCCTGTGCATCCTACGCCAATGACAAGCTGCGTTTTCCCTTCTTTCACATACTGGGGCAGCAGGAAATTGATCATATCCACAAGCTTGTTGAGAAAGGTCTTGCTTTCGGAGAAGCTCATGACATACTCCACAACCTCGGCATCCATACCTGTTTTGGGCTTGAGCTCTGAAACATAGTAGGGATTTGGAATAAAGCGTACATCGAATACCAAATCGCAGTCCATAGGAATGCCATATTTGAAGCCGAAGGATTCAATACTGACAATAAGGCCTTTATAAGCCTTTCCTTCCAGGAAAAGATTGACAATCTCTTCCTTTAGCTGCCTGGGTATCAGGTTAGAGGTATCGATGATATAGTCGGCCTTTTCCTTGACAGGCTGCAGAATGCGCCTCTCCTCTAAAATACCGTCGGACACCCGGCCATCGGGTGAAAGCGGGTGCATACGGCGCGTTTCCTTGAAACGTTTGATCAGAACGGCGTCCGTCGCATCCAAGAAAAGAATTTTATACTGGATCCCCATCTCTGAAAGGGTTTGAAGGGCGGGCACCAAATCCAAAAACATGGCCCCGCCGCGAATATCAATAATCAGCGCTATTTTTGCGATATTGGATTTTCCCTGAAGCGTAACTTCTGCAAACTTTGGAATGAGCGATGGCGGGAGATTGTCTACGCAGAAGTAGCCAATATCCTCAAAGTATTTGACACACAGGCTCTTCCCGGCTCCAGACATGCCTGTGATGATGAGAAATTGCATCAAGCTTCCCCTCCGATGATTTTCACTTCCGGCTCTAGCTGAACGCCGGTTTTATCTTGAACAATTTTTTGAATATAATTGATAAGTTCAATAATATCCGAGGCTTTTGCATTGCCTTTATTCACGATAAAGCCGCAATGCTTTTCAGAAACCTGGGCGCCGCCTACGGAATAGCCTCTTAAGCCGCAATCCTCTATAAGCTTTCCTGCAAAATGGCCCTCCGGCCTTTTGAAAACGCTTCCGGCGCTTGGCAGGTTCAATGGCTGCTTATCGCGTCTACGTCCGTTGAGATCGTTCATTTTAGCTTGTATCGCCTGTTTATCCCCGGGCTGAAGGCTCATGGTCACAGTTAGAACCGTTAACGCTTCATCTTGTATTCTGCTATGACGGTAGGAAAAAGCGTGTTCCTCACCTCTAAGCGTTACAAGCTTCCCGCTAGGGTCAAGACTCGTGGTTTCCGTGATGACCTGCTTGAGTTCACCACCGTAGGCTCCTGCATTCATAACAGCACCACCGCCAATCGTTCCCGGAATACCAGAGGCAAACTCCAGACCGGTCAAGCCGAATTCCTGTCTCTTATACACATCT
>JAOABT010000294.1 GCA_026418215.1 Clostridia bacterium
GCTTCATTTCCGGGAACCTTGGGGTTCTTGCTGTTAGGCACCTTATTCAGACGTTTTTCGTTTTCGGTATTGGGGGTTGGGCGCGGTGTAATGTTTGACTTTGGGTCATGGGGTTTTTGATTATTAGCCATTGTTTTGCCTCCTTTCCTTTGTATTTGAACTAGTATGGTAAAAATAAATACAGAATATACGACCTAGTCCCAGATTGTCAGGCATATACATGTATGGGAAGTCAGCAAACCAGAGTTGATGGGTATGCCAAACAATAGAAAATCAATGCCAATTGATTGGAAAACACTGCTGATAAGCGTTTTGTTCAGCTTGGGCGTCGGTCTTGTAAGCGGATTTCTTTCCATGAATGACCCCGCCGAATACGCCAACCTTTCAAAACCCTCCTTCGCGCCGCCTTCAACCCTTTTTGGGCCGGTCTGGATCGTACTCTACATCCTGATGGGCTATGCGGCCTACCGGGTTTACAAGGCGGGCTTTTGCAGGGAGGAGGCGAAGGATGCGCTGTTCTATTATGGCTCACAGCTTATTTTCAACTTCATGTGGTCCTTCTTGTTTTTCCGCTTCCACCTTCGTGGGGTTGCCTTGCTTGACCTTGTTGTCCTTCTGATTTTTGTTATCATCACGACGATAAAGTTCTTCAAGATTGACCATAAGGCAGGGCTCCTGATGCTTCCTTACATCGTGTGGCTCATCTTTGCCGCCATTCTCAACTTCTCTATATGGAGACTCAACGGCTAATTTTATTAGCCAATGACTAAGAAGAAGATAAAGAGCGCTTTTCGACAAGGAAGAGCGCTTTTTTTGCTTTATTCATGCGGTTTTTGTCGTTTACTGTAACATCAGCTCGAAGCACAGCATAGGCTGTATTAGGACTTAAAGGACAGGCCATCTGCGGAACAGACCCATAACTTTAAGGCACCCATGGAGCAACAAAAGTCCTGGAAATCTGAAAAAGGAGGAAACGACATGAAGCAGTCCGGATTAAGAAATCCTATGGCTTGGACCTCGGTGCTGGCAATGATCATTTATTCCATGAAGACTTTAGGCCTGTTGGAGCCCTTTGGGATCACAGAAGAATGCTTGAAGGAAGCATCCCTGCTCCTGGTTGGAGCTTTGACAGCAATAGGTGTTTTCTACGTACCGGAGGTTACAACAGACAAGACCAAGAACAAACAGAATAAAAACCAGCCTTAGGAAAAATCACTTTGAGTCCTCCCGGTCAGCTATTGACCGGGTTTTAATATTTCCCCGCTTGCTGGAGCGCCCTTTTAACGGCAAGCTTCCAGTTACCGGTCGTGGTGGTGGCGCCGCTTAGGGTATCCACCTGATAGGTCTGCTTGTCGATCATTTTCTGTGCCAGCTCCTGACGGTAGGCCTTAAGGTTGGGATAGGTCTTTCCGCTATGCTCCAGACCATTGAAGATATTGTAGTCAACCTCGTTACCGTCCTTGTCAAGCCTTCTTAAGGTGATTTCGGTGATTTTTCCACCTGAAATGACGACCTTGGCATCCTCGCTGCCCTGTGCCCAAGGATCGCCTTTAGCAGTGTAGGTTCCATTTTTATACCCGCCTGTCGAAGGGGTTTGAATACCGGAGCAGGCGGATATCAGTCCGAAAATTAAGATAAAGCTTATAACCGCTATGACTTTTTTCACCTGTTTTCCTCCTCAAGAAATTCTATACATCGCTTAGCTTTTCATCAAAGGAGGAGAAACTATTCATTTTTTTGGGAGCTTGATGGTGAAGCAGGCACCCTCGCCGGTGTTTGCAGCCGTAAGTGTTCCGTGATGGGCTTCTATGATAGATTTGGCAATAGCAAGTCCCAAACCGGTTTTTCCGTTTTTTCCCTTGTAGAAACGCTCGAACAGATGAGGAAGGTCTTCCGCATCAAAGCCATCCCCGTCGTCTGCAAGGACAATGATGGTCTCAGTATTGCTTATAGATAGGCCGATATCCACACGCTTCCTGGCATGCCGTATGCAATTGGTGGCAAGGTTGAGAACGGCGCGGGAAAGCTTTTCATCATCAGCCCAAATGCTTATAGGGGCAGGAGGAAGTGAAAGCACAATTTCCTTATTCTGAGCCAGAGCCAGACCATAGATCCTTTCCAGGGTATCCGACAGAAGGCACTTTAAGTCATAAGCCGCCATTTCGAAGGCTTCGCTTTTATTATCCAGCCTGGAAATGAGAAGAAGCTCATTTACCATTTCGGATAGACGCCCGCACTCCTCAAGGATGATGTCACAGGCTCTTTCGTTGTCGGCAACAATACTATACTTGATGCCCTCGGCGTAGCCTTGGATGGACATGAGCGGCGTTTTAAACTCATGGGAGATATTCTGGAAAAAGGCCTTCTGCTGATTATCCTGATCCATAAGCCGCTGGGCCATATGGTTCATATCAAGGCTCAAATCCTGAAGCTCCTGGTCCTTGAAGGACATGTTCCGTTTGGTGAAGTCTCCCTGACCTATAGCTTTGGCAAAACTGCCCAATTTCTTGATGGCGTTAACCGTTCTGGAGGTCCAAAGATAAGCAAGGACAAGCGCCGCGAGTGCAGAAAGGCCAATGGCCATAAAAAGGACGCGATTGATGCTCCTTGAGAAGTTCGTCATGTCGGTTGTGTCTGTGATAAAAACGATTTTCGCCTGTTCCTTTCCCAGGGCCTTTAAAGGAAGGTAAGCCGCGTAATAGCTCTTGTTGTTGAGAATAAGCCGGATAGGCTTGTTTTTTGTGGGGTTTTTTAAGCTAAGCTGACGAAGAAGCTTCTGAAGCTGCTTTTCCTGAACCTCCTTTGACGACCAAGATGGATTAAAGTAAAGAAGATTGAAATCCTTGTCTGTTATCGCCATGTTCTGCTGGGCCAGCAGCAATCTGCCCTTGAAGGCCTCTTCCAAACGTGCAGTCAAATCCGATAGGACTGGCCGATTGTTCGTGAGCTTATCCAATCCCGGAAACTCAACCTGAACCACCCTCTGCACCTGAGTGAGGGAATCCCTGAGCTCCTTGACGGCTTCCTTCCGGATAAAGGACTGCATGATGAGATTAAAAGCTGAAAACAGAATGATAAATATCATCAGAATGCTTGCCGACAAAACCATCAGCATGCGATGCTTGAGACTACGCCTTTTCATGGCTATCTTCCTTTCTCGACAGCTTGAAGCCGAAACCCCACAGCGTTTCAATCTGTGTCCTGCTGTTGGCGTCGGAAAGCTTTTTTCTCAAGCGCTTTACAGTGTCGTCTGTAACCCTGGTTTCGACCGCATTCTCATAGCCCCAGATTTTGTTTAAGAGCTCGCTTCGGCTGACGGCCCTATCCTTGTTTACAAGAAGGTAGGAGAGGAGGTCGAATTCTGTGGGCGTCAGGTCAAGGGGTGAATGGCCGCAGCGGGCCGACTTCTGGTTCTGATTAAGCTGAATATCCTCGTAGCTTAGGCCCTCTTGCAGGGCCTCACCGACTTTTGCTGCCCTGTCCATCTCAACACGCCGCAGCATGGCCTTGACACGCATGACGAGGCTCATGGGGCTGAAGGGTTTGGTAAAATAATCGTCGCTGCCTACTGAGAGGCCCTTGATGTAGTCCATCTCTCCCGCACGGGCAGTCAGCATGATGATAGGAATGGTGCTGCCTTTGCGTATTTCAGAGCAAATATCGAAGCCGTCCCTGCCGGGCATCATGATATCAAGAATGACGAGATCACAAGGCTTTCGGCGAAATTGCTCCAGAAGCTTCTCTCCGTCAGGGAAGATTTCCACGGCAAAGCCTGAGCTTTCCAGGAACATCTTAATAAGGTTTCGAATATTCTCCTCGTCATCTGCGGCATAAATCAAAGGACTCATACTTTCCCCTCCGGGTATTGCTTACCTTTATCTTAGCATGCTTTTCATGTCCTGTTGAGGAGCCATTTCTTTTTGCCGCAATTTTGCCGCAGAATGGACGGGATTTTCCTGAAGGTAAAAATCTACAATGGCATTGTGGGAAGTATTCCACTCACTACAACCAAGGAGGTATTTATCATGAAAACAAAACTGTTAGCGAGCATTTTGGGAGCGGCAATCCTTTCAACGCTTTTGAGCGCACCGGCCTTCGCCGCAACCTCCCAAACGGACCCCAAAACCCAACGCACTGAAATCCGTCAGCTTGGTCAGCAGAAAAAGGAGAAAGCGCAGACGCTCAAGGCCCTTGTCACAGAGGCGCGTGAGCAGGCAGGTATCGTTCCCCTGACCGAGAATGAAAAGGCTTTGCTCAAAGCCGCCAGGGATGAGATTGCGCCTCTGGTTCAGCAGCTTAAGCAGCTCAAGTCAGACTATGCCGACGCCAAGCTGGCAGGCGATTCTGCAAAAATTGCATCCATCAAGGAACAGGTCAACGCCCTGAGAACTGAGATCAAGAGCCAATGGGAAAAACTTGCGGATCTGCGTGCCAAAGCCAAGGCCAACCGTGAAAAGGCAGCGGCGTCTTATCGGACAGAAAGCTTTGCGGCAGGCCAGAAGCAGCGCCATGAACTCTTTAAGGAAGGCACGGCCTTGAAAGCAGAAATCAAGGATTTGGCAGCCCAATTAAAGGAGGCAAAAGCCTCCAACGATGATCAAGCCGCAGCACTCCTTCAGGAGCAGCTTTCAGCCAAGCTCGATACCCTGTCGGACAATATCAGCCAGCGCATGGAACTCATCGATACCCTCATCGGAGAGCTTATCAAGTAATTTTGTTTAAGGCTCCATTCTTTAACAAGAAGTATTTGAATCAACTACTGATTCCTGGCCTTCAAGGGTCGGAAGAGTAGGAGCAGGTGGGCAC
>JAOABT010000324.1 GCA_026418215.1 Clostridia bacterium
AACGCGCTTCTTAATCATAAGCGCTTTAGCGAGCTGCTTGATGAGAATAACCACATTATAAAGGCATGGGACACCCTTCATTCTGGCGTTCCGGCATACGGTGAGATTATTACTTCCAGGATGCGGCAGGAAGACCCAGGACTTTTAGACGGAGCCAGGTATATCTTCAAGGTTGCGAAGAGTTTAGGCGTTCAAGTCTTTGACAGGATGGTACACGGTGATTCCGCTTTTGAGGTTCTATCAGTGGACGACATTGCCTTGCCGGGGGTTCTGAGAATACAACTTGGCGCAGATGTCAGGGGCGAATAAGCATTGGAGATGATGGACATGGGATAAGGTTTGATTCCGCCGGATGCATACGGGCCCTGCACGGGGCACTGGTGGTTGCTATGGTTGACCTGCGGCAGGAGCTACTTGCTGAGGCAAGACAGGGGATGCGCACATCCGAAGGCGCTGAGAGCCTACAGGAAGGCGAGATTGAAGATGTGGCGAACGTCATTGTTGCAGCCATTACCGGGGGTGCTTGGGCAGCCATGGATGAATGGGGCACAGGCTCAAAAATGGATCCTTCAAACCCTGCTTTAGCCGATTACTTGGCGAGCAATGCCTGGAACCCCGCAAGAAGCGATTTCACCATTGTGACCCGCCCAAACATGCCAGGTCAGGTGGACATCTTCGGCAAGCCTTTAAACGGCAAGGGAAGCGGTGGCGTGGACTTGGAAGCCATTGGGAAGGTGACGCCACAGCCGCCATCCCATGCTATTCAAACAGCCCTGCGCTGGATGAGCCTGGGACGAATGCAAAGGGCCGTTAAAAGCGTTGTAGCCTCCTTCCCGTTTGGGAAATTCATTGTGATAACAAAGAAATAAGGTGATGAAGCATGTTTACCCCTGCCAACGACCTTTCCAGCGTCCAAAAAGTCATTATGAAGGATTCTGCCGTGCTTGAGCTTATGGGCTTGGCTGGGAAGCCGCCGATTGAAATTGCAAAGCGGATAATATGCAAAAGCAGGTCTTCCAATTTGGTGAACGGCAAGCTGATCTGCATTTATTTCAGGCCTTCCCGAAAACTGCGGAACCAGGCTTTTTTAGAAGAGGTCATTCAGATTGATTGCCATGTTCCGGCGGATGAGGACTACAAGGCCTACCAGATACAGGAACGGATAAAAAGTCTGATTCACAGAAGGTCAGTCAACAAACGGTATTTGTACTTTGACGGCCAACTTGGCGAGCTCCCCGCCATGGATGGCTTTTTTTGTGTGGGGAGCCGGTTTGTGTTTAACAGAACCATTTGATTTAGTGAAAGGAGTTGCATGTTATGCAGCCTATTACATTCCCCAAAGCTGGAAAACTCCTGCTTAACCGCTACGTTAACGGTGTTCCCGTGAAAAGTGCTTCCACCTCATTCTTCCGTGCCGGGGCCGTTCAGTCCATTGTGCCAAGCATTGAGCTTAAGACATCTACCCTACCCGACGGCAACAGCGACTGGGACGCCGCCGAGCTTGACACTGGGAAGGGCGGAACCATTATCATCAACCTGTCTTTTATGTCCCCCGAGCTTTACGCCTTCCTGCTTGGTACGGATGTGGAAGATTTGACCAGTACGGTCATGCCAGTGGTGGATTGGGAAATTACGGTTCCAGAGACCTCTCCCTACAC
>JAOABT010000394.1 GCA_026418215.1 Clostridia bacterium
CTCTTAAATCCGCTCCTTTAATATTAGACTGATGAAGCTGACAATGGTTCAGATTCGCTTCTCGAAAAATCGCTTTCTCAAGGTTGGCATGAGACAGGTCGGCATGGGCCAGGTTGGTGCCACTAAAATCCATTTCCTTGAGCATGCACCCCTTTAAATTGGTATACGACCAGTCGCCCCTGACGATCTTTATCCCAAACAGGTTGGTTTCATGAAAGCTTGAGCCGAGCATCTTACACTCATGAAATTCACTATTAAACAAATTGGTGTATGTAAACTGGCAGTTGGTGAACGAAGACTCCCGGTGCACAGAGCTATTGAGCTTCGCTCCTTGAAGATTGCAATCCTCGAATAAACACCTTTGTGTCTCAAGGCCCTCCATATTAGCACCTTTAAAGCTGCAACGAATAAACTTGCAGGAGACAAGAAGGGCTTCGTCAAAGGCCATTTCCGACAGATCTTCATTCTCATATACGGCATGATTGATGCTTTCCAAATTGAACCCACCTAACGTAGAAAATGATAACTCCTAGGTTTTATGCGGGCTTCACGAGCCGTGCCAAAAGAACACCCACATAAGCGCCAAGAATGCTTAGAAATAAATTCAAAAGTGCATTAAGCCCACCCATCCAGTAGTTGCCCTTTTCCAGCAGGGATAGGGTTTCATAGGAAAAGGTAGAAAAGGTCGTGAGGCCTCCCAAAAAGCCGGTTGTCAGAAACAGCTTGGTCGTTTCAGTCATTTTTGGTGAGCTCTTGGAGTACTCCAGAATAAACCCAATAAGGACCCCTCCGAGCACATTGACAAAAAGGGTGGCTATAGGTAAAGCACTATTGAAATTCTTTTTACAGAAAAGATTTGTAAAATAACGGGCGACAGACCCCAGAAAGCCGCCTATACCCACGGCAATAATATTGATCATGAAGCCACCTCATCGAAGCATCTATTTTTTCTTCATTGCAGCCTTACCAGCTTGTTTTTGTTCCTTCTTTTCCTTTGAAGCATAGGTCATGCTTCTCTTCTCTGCTGTAAAGACGAAATACCCATCTACCTCATGAACCTTAACGCCGCCGAAAATAGCAGTGAGCTTGTTACGATACCAGGTATCCCGCTTCGTTACCATGACTATCCGGCCCTTAGGAGCAAGGCGATTAAAGCCTTTTTCTATAAAGGCCTGTCTCTTATACACATCTGACGCTGCCGACGAG
>JAOABT010000418.1 GCA_026418215.1 Clostridia bacterium
ATATCGGCATATCCAGGGCAATTATAGGTCTGATCGGGCGATATATCCTTTTCAAGAGCTGCAGCCGCTGTGACAATTTTGAAAATAGACCCGGGTGTATAGGCTCCCAGGGCCCTGTTGTACAGCGGCTGATTTTGATCGGTCAAGGACGGATTGATGTTTGAAGGATCAAAACTAGGTCTTGATGCCATGGCCAGGATATCTCCGGTCAGGATGTCGAGAATGACAACGGCGCCTTTATCTACCATGCGGTCCATAGACTCCTCGACAATTTGCTGCATATGGTAATCCAGCGTCAGCTTGACGTTCATCTTTTCTTTTCCGGTGTCGTTCCATAAACGGTAGCCGAAGCTACTCATAAAGCTGTTGCCGGCATCGGCAATGACCCCGGCGTATACACCTCCGCCGCGCCTCAAGGTCGTCTGATAGGCTTTTTCAATGCCCGCCTTGCCTTCTTCCCCCTTTGGGTCTACATAGCCCAAAAGATGCGTCGCTAAAGTGGTGTTGCTGTTGCGAACCCTGACATCCATGACGCTTAACCCGTTCATGGAAGCATCTCCAATGGCCTTGGCCTGGGCGGGAGAGACATCAATCACATAGGGCAGATTGCTCTTGGCAAGCTTGTTTTTAAGGTTCTCGACGGTCATGCCGAATATATCAGCTATAGTCCTAAGCTCAGCTGTGTCCTTCAAGAGAGTTGCCGGCTGAAGAATTGCTTTCCATTTGGATTCCCGGTTGGTGAAGCGGATGCCGTTGCGGTCAAGGATATCGCCGCGTTCCAGATAAACCACGCGATTACGCATCTGTTGAAGCGCGGCAGCTATGGAATACTGCTTCCCGCTGATGGTTTGAATATTGAAAACCCTTATGGTAATGAGAATAAATGATATGGTGAGAAGCCACTTGATGGCCTTAATTCTGGTTTTCAGCATAAAAAAACACACCCCTCGCATACTGTTTAGAGTATGTCCAGAAATGTGTTGCACCAGCCGCTCTGGCGCTGTTTCTATAAGCATTTTTGAGAAAGAATTCCGTTGCCAAGATCCAGTATTCAAGGACGCTGGACTAGCC
>JAOABT010000053.1 GCA_026418215.1 Clostridia bacterium
AAGCAGTATAGTGTGGCGAACCGTCAGATATCGCAATCTATCAGATTAACCGTCATTATGGGCTTAATATTTACATCCTTTTTCGCTTCCTGCAGCCATGAAATAGCAGAGCTTGTGTATCCCGGCAAAAATGTCGGCGGAATCCTCAAGCTGCTGGCCTTTACAGGTGTTTTCCTCTATCTGCAGCAGACCATGCTGGGTATTTTGAACGGGCTTGCTCGGGAATCCGCTATCCTTATTAACACGCTCATTGGGAGCATCGTCAGGCTGGCCATGGTTTGGTTCCTCATTCCGCTATGGGGAGTGGATGCCTATATCTATGCCGTCATTGCGGGCAGCATTGTGACCATCTGGATGAACTTTGTGGACATCGCTAAGATAACCGGTATGTCCATTGATATAGGGGAGTGGCTGCTTAAGCCTTTTGGTGCCACGCTGGCAGGGTCTGTTCTGGCTATTCTTTTGAAGCAGCTGCCTGCACTTTGGCATCTGACCGGCCGCTGGGCTATGCTGATTGCCGTTGGTATCGCTCTGGTCGTCATTGTTGGCGCCTTTGCACTGACGGGCATTATCAAACGCGAGGATCTTAAACGTTGGGCAGGCAAGTCCAGTGCTACGGCCTTCGAACTATTATGAAAGATTCTGAAAATTTAAGAAAAGAGAAGCAAATAGAAGAAATAAAGAGCTATTTAGTTCTAGGTACAAATAGAAAGGTCAAAGTAAGTCAAAAACAAACTTGAACTTGAAAGCTGGGAGTTGTAAAATGAAACCAAGGTCAAGGAAAGTCAAAATCAATTAGTCAAGAGAAAGTCAACACTATTTAACAGAAAGAAAGTCAACAAAAAAGGAAATGTTATTTACGGAGGTGTTTTTATGTTTAACATGGTTCCTTATTCAAGAAAGAATAATGGAGGCGTAACACGCAAGGACGATTGGTTCGGGTTGGATCGTTTTTTCGATGATTTCTTCAAGGACCCGTTCTTTGCGAAGGTATCATCCATGACCACACCCATCAGGGCAGATGTCAAGGAGACTGAGAAGGAATATATCGTCGAAGCAGAGCTTCCCGGTGTAAGAAAGGAAGACATCGTGATTGACCTTCATGATGACGTTCTGACTCTGGGCGTTGACATGAAAGAGGAAAAAAACCAGGAAGAGAACGGATACATTTACAGGGAACGTCAGAGCGGCTCTTATCGACGCAGCTTCCACGTTCAGAATATTAAGAATGAAGACGTCAAGGCGTCTTACAAGGATGGCATCCTCACAGTGATGCTGCCCAAGGCTGAGCCCGGCACCAGAACCCGCAAGATTGAAATTGAATAATCCCGCAAGATTGAATTGAATAATGCCCCCTTTTGAATAACCGTTTGAATAAACCGCCTTTTGAATTTGAATGCCGGATCCATGCGATCCGACATTCTTTTTTTGACTTACAATAAGATGAAATCCCGCGCCGAATAGGTTTGCATGTTGATGGCGATTATGTATAATTGAAATGTTATGTGTGAACATAATAAGACGTAATGCGCACCAATCACGAAGGATGTGAATGAATGAAGCTTGTTGCAGACTGCCATCTGCATACCATTTCGAGCGGTCATGCCTACAGCACCATCAACGAATATGCTCTCGAAGCATCGGAAAAAGGTCTGGAGCTTATTGCCATGACCGACCACGGACCCAGGATGCCCGGCAGTGCTCATATTTTTCATTTTCATAATTTAAGGGTTATTCCAAGCTGCATCCACGATGTTGAAATTTTAAAGGGTATTGAAGGGAATGTAATCGATTTTGACGGTTCTCTTGATACAGACGATGTAGGCCTGGAAACCCTCGATGTCGTTATTTCAAGCTTTCATATGCCCTGTCTGAAGCCCGGAAATAAACAGGATAATACAAAAGCCTTAATTAACAGTATGAAGAACAAATACGTCAATATTATCGGTCATCCGGACGATGGACGGATTGATCTTGATCATGAGGAGCTCGTACGCGCTGCAGCCCAAATGGGGGTTCTAATCGAAGTCAATAATTCCTCGCTTCGTCCCATATCCTTTCGCTTAGGCGCCGAAGAGAACTACCTGAGAGTTCTGGAGGCGTGCCAGAAACATGGTGCCAACATTATCGTCAATACGGATTCCCATATCCATTATGACGTAGGCGAATTCGATGAAGCTCTCGAGCTGATAAAAAAAGTAGGCTTTCCCAAGGAGCTCATTGCCAATACCAGTACCGAGAGACTCAAAGAAAGACTCTTTTTAAGGAGAAGGTGAAAAGCGCATGCTGGACAGACTTGAGGTTATTGAAAACCGCTTTGAAGAATTGAATATGAGATTGTCCGATCCCACCGTCATCAACAATCAGGAGCAGTATCTCAAGCTCATGAAGGAGCACACCGAGCTTACCGACATTGTAGAGAAATTCCGGGAGCATAAGGGTTATATCAAGGCCCTCGAGGATGCCAGACTCATGCTCGACGATAAGCCCGACGAGGAGCTTAAGGAAATGATCGAGCTGGAAATCAAGGAAGCTCTTGCAGGCCGGGACAGAACCGAGAAGGAACTAAAAATCCTTCTGATGCCCAAGGACCCCAACGATGATAAGAACGTCATCGTTGAAATCCGCGGTGGTGCCGGCGGAGATGAAGCAGCCCTGTTTGCGGCTGTCCTTTTCCGTATGTATTCGCTTTATGCCCAGAGCAGGGGCTGGGAGACCAGCATTATTGACTCCAACCCCACTGAAATTGGCGGGTTCAAGGAAATTGTCTTTGAGATAGAAGGAAAGGGTGCCTACAGCCGCCTCAAGTTTGAGAGCGGTGTTCACCGTGTTCAACGCGTACCCTCCACCGAATCCAGCGGAAGAATACATACCTCTACGGCTACGGTAGCTGTTTTACCGGAAGTCGACGATGTGACCGATGTTGAAATCAACCCTGCCGACATCGA
>JAOABT010000469.1 GCA_026418215.1 Clostridia bacterium
CTCGTCGGCAGCGTCAGATGTGTATAAGAGACAGCTTATCACAGGAATTACCGGTCAAGATGGAGCATATCTATCCAAACTATTACTGGAAAAAGGATACAAAGTATATGGCCTCATTGCAAGACGTAGTACTAGCACAACATGGCGCCTTGAATTTCTTAACATTCAAAATGACGTAGAGCTAATCGAAGGTGATTTGGCGGATGTGTCTTCTTTAATTAGAGCCGTTAAGATCGCTCAGCCTGATGAAGTATATAACCTGGGGGCTCAAAGCTTTGTAGGAACTTCTTGGGAGCAGCCGATATTGACGGCACAGGTTACTGGTGTTGGTGTTGTCAATTTGCTAGAGGCAATCAGACTTGTTAACCCGCAAATTCGTTTCTATCAGGCGTCTACTAGCGAGATGTTTGGATTGATTCAAGAGTCCATGCAATCGGAGAAAACTCCTTTCTACCCAAGAAGTCCATATGGTGTCGCCAAATTATACGGTCACTGGATTACTGTCAATTACCGCGAAAGCTTTAATATGTACGCATGCAGCGGTATCTTGTTTAATCACGAGTCTCCGCTCCGTGGCATTGAGTTTGTTACGAGGAAAGTTACGGACGCCGTTGCTAGAATTAAGCTTGGTAAGCAGGATAAACTCCATCTAGGCAACATTGATGCCAAACGGGATTGGGGCTTTGCCGGTGATTATGTCGAGGCCATGTGGCTCATGCTTCAACAGGAAAAAGCTGATGATTACGTAGTTGCTACTGGGAAAACGACAACCGTAAGAGATATGTGTAAAATTGCCTTTGAATATGTTGGAATGAACTATGAGGAGCATATTGTTATCGATCCTAAATTCTATCGTCCTGCTGAAGTTGATATCCTGCTGGGTAACCCTCAAAAGGCAAACGAACAATTAGGATGGGAAGCGAAAACCTCCTTGCAGGAACTAATTCATATGATGGTTGATGCAGATTTGGATAGAGTAAAAAAAGAGATTATAACAGGACCTGAAGTATGCGCGTTTTAGTTACCGGTGCGAATGGCTTCGTTGGAAAGCACTTGGTGGCAGCACTTGTTGAGAGGCATCATACTGTCTATGCTGCCATGCTCGATCATAGTGATACTTTTTTAAAGCCAGTCACAAATTGTTTTTTTGATATCACCGATGAAACCCAAGTGAATGAAGTGATGGAAAGGGTTAAGCCAGAAGGCATTATTCATCTAGCTGCACAGAGCATGGTGAAGAGAGCATGGGAGAGCCCTAATTCTACGTTGATCACGAATACGATAAGCACAATTTCAATTCTTGAGTGTATGAAGAAGCATGCTCCTAATGCCAAGCTCATATCCATTGGGTCTAGTGAAGAATATGGATTAGCCGGTAAAACTGTGGTTCCTCTTACCGAAGACTCAGGTTGTTTTCCGATGAATCCTTATGCAACAAGTAAACTAGCCGCTGGTCAAATTGTGCTTCAGCTGGCACAGAGAGATCAGGTACAGGTTGTCCATGTACGACCCTTTAACCACTTTGGTCCGGGCCAAAGAGAAGGCTTTGTGATAAGCGATTTTGCCTCACAGGTAGCGAGAATAGAAAAGAAAATAATCCCACCTGTTATTAGAGTTGGTGATTTATCGGCTAGCCGGGATTTTACGGATGTTCGAGACGTTGTGGATGCATATATTTCCCTTCTTGAAAGCAATGTTTCGTTGGGGATCTATAATATTTGTTCAGGAAAGCCTGTTGTCGTGGAACAAATATTGAAGTTTCTCGTAGGTCAGTCCAGTGTGCAGATTGAGGTTCAAAAAGATCCAAGCCGTATGCGTCCCTCTGATGTTCCGCAATTCATAGGTTCTTATGAGAAGCTGAACAAGGAAACAGGCTGGAAACCAAAGCTTTTATTTGAGGACAGCTTATTGGAAACATTGAAATGGTGGCGAAGTAAAGTTTAACAAGTAAAGGAGCCAAAGACCTTGTTTGAATTAGGATCCATAATTTCAGTAAGTGGCCAAAACTTTGTAGTTGTAGAGGTTCAACAGAAAAGCATTGTAGCTTATATGTGTTCCCTTTCTGACGGAAGATATGTCATTGATACTACGAGTAAGGCTGAATTGACGTATGACGAATTGAACCAGAAGGACATTCAGCAATTAGGTCAGATCGACAATAGGCAACTGGAAAAGGCAAAACGTAAACTCATTTTCGAAAAAGTGGAAGAGTTCCATGACTTATTTCATCAAAGAAAGCCCTTTGTTGCGGGAACGACTCCATTAAGC
>JAOABT010000476.1 GCA_026418215.1 Clostridia bacterium
TCCATACGCATCACCACAATATCAACATCGACACGCCTGAGCTGGTCGATGCACTAAAAGCATCTGTCCTTGCGCGCGATTTTCCCGGAATGGCCGACGTGGATTCCTCTTTATACCTGTTCTGCAAGGAAATCAAGAAAGACATGGTTGTTGGCTTGAGCGGGGAGTGTGCCGACGAGGTTTTCGGCGGCTATCCCTGGTTCCACCACCCAGAATTCTTTGAGGCTCAAACCTTCCCCTGGGTCAGAACTATGGAAGAACGCCTGAAGGTCCTTGCCCCGGAGGTCCTTGAGGCCATTCGGCCCTACGAATACGTCAAGCAGCGCTATGAGGAAACCCTGGCCCGGGTGCCCAGGCTTCCGGGCGAAAGCTTCAAGGAGGCGCGCAGGCGTGAGATCTTCTACCTTAATATCACCTGGTTCATGCAAACCCTTCTGGACCGCAAGGACCGCATGAGCATGGCCAATGGGCTGGAGGTCCGTGTCCCCTTCTGTGACCACAGGCTAGTTCAGTATGTGTGGAATATCCCTTGGGAGCTCAAAATGTACGAAGGCCGTGAAAAGGGGGTTCTTAGAAAGGCCATGGAGGACACCCTTCCCCATGACATCCTCTGGCGCAAGAAAAGCCCCTACCCGAAAACCCATAACCCTTCCTATATGCTGGCTGTGAAGGAATGGCTGTCTGATATTCTGGCAGACGGCAGCTCTCCGCTTTTAGCCCTTGTCAACAAGAAGACTTTAAAGGAGCTGCTTCATCAAAAGGCAGAGCTTGGAAAGCCCTGGTTCGGCCAGCTTATGGCTCTTCCCCAGCTTTTTGCCTGGCTCATCCAGGTGGACCTGTGGCTAAAGGAATACAAGGTTGAAATCTGCTAAACAGGATTGATCTCTTATATATACAATATATAGGCATCCATTCTTTACCTTTATATCTGGCTTTCAGCATCATGGGGTTATCGCCAGTGTGTACAATACGAGCCTGAAACCACCTCCAAAAGCGGTTTCAGGCTCGTAGCATAAAACATTAGAGAAGCGCTTTCACCTCCTTATTATTGTATTACATTCCTTTGGACAAGAAAATCGGCTTGCTGTGACACAAATTCTCAATTATTTTATTAAATTTCTGCCATGTATTTGACGAAAAGCTCAAGGGGTAATATGATAACAATGTTGAGCTTTGTCTTTTTTATGGACGACTCAAAGGCTGCAATGAGGCAGTCTAAAGTATGATTTTGGACCGTGAAATTTTGTAATTGCCCTCTTGCATTTTAGGGCTGTACCATGCTATAATTTCAATACAAAATGCAAGTTTTGATTTCTAATCCTTCAATATTTTGAGAGCAAAGGCGTTCTTAAGAAGGGTATACTTAAGGTGTATCTTTTCTTGGGAAACGCCTTTAATAATTCACTTTGCAAAGGAGCAAATGGATATGAAAAATGGTCTCAGTCAGGAAAAAATCATCAGCATAGCGAAAGAAAATGACGTCAAATTTGTACGTTTGCAGTTCACCGATTTGTTCGGGATGTCAAAAAACCTCGCCATTACTGTAGATCATTTACAGCAGGCCCTTGAGAACAAATACATGCTTGACGGCTCCTCCATTGACGGTTTTGTGCGCATTGAGGAATCAGATATGAATTTATATCCGGACATTGATTCCTTTACCGTCTTTCCCTGGCGTCCTCAAAACGGCCGCGTGGCACGTTTTATCTGCGATGTCTATAATCCCGATGGCACGCCGTTTGAAGGTGATCCCCGCTACATTTTAAAGAAAGCGGTAGCTGAGGCCAGCAAAATGGGCTATACCTTCAATGTCGGCCCTGAGTGCGAATTCTTCCTCTTCCACACCGATGAAGCCGGTAAACCCACAACCCTTACCCATGACCAGGGCGGCTACTTTGATTTGAGCCCCATGGACCTCGGTGAGGATGCAAGACGCGATATATGCCTGACCCTTGAAGAAATGGGCTTCGATGTTGAAGCCTCCCACCATGAGGTTGCCAACGGTCAGCATGAAATAGATTTCCGTTACGACGAAGCCCTCCGGGCCGCCGACAAGTTTATGTCCTTTAAAATTGTCGTAAAGACCGTCGCCCGCCGCCACGGTCTGGCAGCCACCTTTATGCCCAAGCCCATGACCGGCATGAGCGGAAGCGGCCTTCACACCAACCTCTCGCTTTCACGCGGGGGCCGGAACGTTTTCTGTGATCCCAAGGACAGCTTGGGGCTCTCGGAAGAGGCCTACAGCTTTATGGCCGGCATCATGGCCCATATCAAGGCCATCACCGCTGTAGCCAACCCCCTCGTCAATTCCTACAAGCGCCTCGTATCAGGCTATGAGGCGCCTGTTTACATTACATGGGCTACCAAGAACAGAAGCCCGCTCATCCGTATCCCCGCCGTTAAGGGCGATGCGACACGCATTGAGCTTAGAAGCCCCGATCCATCCTGCAACCCCTATTTGACATTTGCCATTATTCTGGCAGCAGGTTTGGACGGTATCAAGAGAGGCTTGAAGCCCCCGGCCTCAGTTGAAAGAAATATCTACACCATGACTGACGCTGAAAGATTGGCCTTAGGGATTGAACGTTTGCCCGAAAACCTCCACGATGCGTTGAACGAGCTTGAAAAAGACAAACTGATTATGGATACGCTTGGCGATCATGCGGCTACGAGATTCATCACCGCAAAACGCCAGGAATGGGATGAATACAAATCCCGCGTTCACAATTGGGAGATTGAGCAATATCTTTACCGTTATTAATCGCAGCACGACAACCTTAAGGTGAGGACACCGGAAAGCGAGGATTTACTGTGGACACA